>NZ_QETL01000005.1:0-72028 GCF_003105135.1 Stenotrophomonas sp. SPM
CGAGCGAACCGGATCGTGGACCTCCGCCGGGCATGGCCCGGCGCTACCGCTTTGCCGGTCATGGCCGGAAAACAGCGTTCGCCACCACCGTGACCTCCCACCCATGCGCGGCACTGAACGACTGTTAAGCTCCAAGGCTGATTCCCTTCCCGGAGCTGTCCATGCGTCGCCGCGTCCTTGCCATCGCATCCTCCCTCGCCCTGCTGGCCGCACCGGCCTTTGCGGTGCCGCGCACCACCACCCTGCCCCCGGCCTCGCTGGCTACGGCCGCGCAGCTGCGCGACCAGGCACTGGCCGATGACACGGGCTGGAAGGTGGTGGAATCGCTGACGACCGAGATCGGCCCGCGCATCGCCGGCGGCGAAGCCGATGCCCGTGCCGTGGCCTGGGCCGAAGCCAAGTTCAAGGCACTCGGCTTCGACAAGGTATGGAAGGAACCGGTGACCTTTCCCAAGTGGGAACGTCGCAGTGAACGCGCCGCCGTGACCGGCAAGCACCAGCAGCCGCTGCAGATCACCGCGCTGGGCGGCAGCCCGGGCGGCAGCGTCGAAGCCGAAGTCGTGCGCTTTGCCGACCTCGCCGCGCTGCAGGCTGCTCCGGAAGGCTCGCTGAAGGGCAAGATCGCCTTCGTCGATTACCAGATGCTGCCGTACCGCGATGGCCGTGATTACGGCCGTGGCGGCGCGATCCGCAGCAAGGGCCCGTCCGAGGCGATCCGCAAGGGCGCGGTCGGCTTTCTGATGCGCTCGGCCGGCACCGATTCGCACCGCGTGCCGCACACTGGCATCACCCGTTACGACGACGGCCTGACCCCGGTGCCGTCGGCCGCCCTGTCGGTACCCGATGCCGACCAGCTGGCGCGCCTGGTGGCGCGCGGCAGCACCACCGTGAAGGTGACCCTGGACTGCGGCTGGGATGGCACTGCCACCTCTTACAACGTCATCGGTGAAATCACCGGGCACAGCCTGCCGAAGGAAGTGGTGGTGATCGGTGGTCACCTCGATTCCTGGGACCTGGGCACCGGCGCCATCGATGACGGCGCGGGCGTGGGCATCACCATGGCCGCCGGCCACCTGATCGGCCAGCTCAAGCAGGCGCCCAAGCGCACCATCCGCGTGGTCGCCTTCGCCAACGAGGAACAGGGCCTGTACGGCGGCAAGGCCTATGCCGAAGCCCATGCCAAGGACGTGGCGCGCCACCAGCTGGCCGCCGAGAGCGATTTCGGTGCCGGCCGCATCTACGCGTTCAACACCGGCTCGCCGAACCCGGAAGGTTCGCGTGAGGCCACTGCGCAGATTGCTGAAGTGATGAAGCCGCTGGGAATCGAGTACATGGCCGACAAGGGCGGCCCGGGCCCGGACGTCGGCCCGCTGGCAGCCAAGGGCGGCGCGTGGGCATGGCTGGCGCAGGACGGCTCGGACTACTTCGACCTGCACCACACCGCTGACGACACCCTGGACAAGATCGACCCGAAGGCGCTGGCGCAGAACGTGGCTGCCTACACCGTGTTCGCCTACCTGGCCGCCGAGGCTGATGGCAACTTCGGCAGCGAAGCGAAGGCGACCACGCCGCCGAACGAGTGATGCGGTGATGTGATGGGCTCAGAGCCCTCGCCTTGGCGAGGGCTCTGGCCCCGCTTTCGTTCAGCTCTCCCAGACCCGTGTGTTGCGCACGCCGATGGTCTGCGGATTGAACAGAGGATCACGCTGCCTGCGCTTCTGCTGCTCGTAATCACGCAGTGCCGCCAGAGCGGGCCTTTGCAGCAGCAGGATGGCAATGATGTTCAACCAGCTCATCATGCCCACGCCGATATCGCCCAGTGCCCAGGCGACCGTTGCGGTGTTGACCGCCGAATAGCCGGTGGCGCCCAGGAACAGCAGCTGGAAACCGGTAACCGTCGCGCGTCCGGGACGATCGCGGCACAGGTAGCTGACGTTGGTTTCGGCCATGTAGTACAGCGCCAGGATCGTGGTGAACGCGAAAGGCAGGATCGCCAGCGCGACGAACGACTTGCCGAAGCCCGGCAGCGCCGATTCCACCGCATGCTGCACGTAGCGCGGCCCGGCCTCGACACCCGGCAGGTTGGACAGCAGCAGGCGCGCCTCGTCGGGCACACCGTTCACGGCCGGGTCGTAGACGTTGTACAGCCCGGTCGACAGGATCAGGAACGCCGTTGCGCTGCACACCACCATGGTGTCGATGTAGACCGAGAAGGACTGCACCAGGCCCTGCTTGACCGGGTGCGAGACTTCCGCCGCCGCAGCCGGATGCGCGCCACTGCCCATGCCGGCCTCGTTGGACAGCACGCCGCGACGCACGCCCCACTGGATGGCGGTACCGATCATTGCGCCGAACGCGGCGTCCACGCCGAACGCGCTGCGCAGGACCAGCGCGAAGACCTCGGGGACCTTGTCCACGTTGATGACCATGACAACGGCCGCGGCCAGCAGATAAGCCACCGCCATGATCGGCACCACCCACTCGGCCACCCGCGCGATGCGGCGCACGCCGCCGTACAGCACGGCCGCCAGGATGACCAGCAGCACCGCCGTGGTGGCCGCCACCGGGATGCCCCAGGCCTCGTTCACCGCACTGGTGATGGCGTTGGACTGGGTGCCTGCCAGCATCGCGCCGGCCAGCACGGTGACCAGCGCGAACAGGACCGCATACCAGCGCTGGCCCAACCCTTTTTCGATGTAGTACGCCGGGCCGCCGCGGTACTGCCCATTGGCATCACGCTCCTTGTAGATCTGCGCCAGCGTTGATTCGATGAAGGCGCTGGAGGCACCGAGGAAGGCGACGATCCACATCCAGAAAATCGCGCCCGGACCACCGAATGCGATGGCCATGGCGACACCGGCGATGTTGCCGACACCGACCCGGCTGGACAGGGACAGCGACAACGCCTGAAACGGTGAGACGCCTGCCGCAGAGCGCTCGTGGCGGAACATCAGCCGCAGCATGTCCGGCAGCGCGCGCAGCTGGATGAAGCGCGTACGCACGCTGAAATACAGGCCGGCCAGGAGGCAGAGCACGACCAGCCACGGGCTCCAGATGATGCCCAGCAGGACGTTGACGATCGATTCGATGCTCATCATGTGCGGCCCCTCAGAAGAACACGCCCAGGGCGACCTGGGGGCTGACGATGCGGCCGGTGTTGCGGCCGGCCACGGTGAACTCGACGCCGGCGATCAGGCCCAGCGACGGGCTGAAGTGGTACTCGACCGCCGGCGCCAGGGTCAGCGAGCGGCTGGCCGGGCGCAGTTCATTGACACGACGGCCGTTGCCGTCGGGAGTGGGCATGAAGCCGATCAGGCGCTGGCCGGTTTCGCGGCTGGCGGCGACTTCCATCACCCCCACCCAGCGGTCGTTGAAGCTGTACTCGCCGGCCACCGAAAGCCCCAGCACCGAGCCTCGCGCGATGTGGCCCTGGAAACCCGCTTCGGTGCCGTAGACGCTGGCGCCGGATAGTGCCGTACGCGCGGGCGCAGGCCCGGCCATCAGCTGCCCGCGCCAGCGCAGCGGACGCCCGTTCGGCATCCACACTACCTGCTGCACGCCCAGCGCCAGAGTGGTGCGCTGCACGCCATCACCCTGCGCATCCAGTGGGTTGCCGCTGATGCGATCGTGGCTGCCGGTGCTGAAGCGCTGTGTCAGCGCCAGCGACACCGCGGGCCCGGTGCCGTCGGCACTCGGCGCCTGCAGCAGGTACTGCAGGCGGGCAGTGGTATCACCGGCACGGAAGCCGCCGCTATGTCCGCTGCCGGATTCGGCACGCGAGGCGCTGAGGTTGACCTGGCCCATCAGGCGGTCGCTGAAGCCGTACATCACCGGCATGACCACCGCCCAGGCACCACTGTCCTGCGCGCTGCGCCGGCGCTCGCCGTCGGCATCGTAGTGCGCGTTGCTGTCGACGCGGACCAGGTAGGGTTCGAGGAACCAGCGGCCCTGCGGCAGGCCGGCGGGATTGGGGGTGATCAATGGCCCCATGAAGTTGACGTTTTCCAAGCTGTGCTCGCTGGCATCAGCACGGGCAGTGGCACTGGCCAGTGCTGATGCCAGCAGCAGGGACACGGACAGGGTGCGTTGCAGGTGGGACATGACAGCCACTCCGGTTACAACGAGGGATGGAGTTCCACCCTGCGTCGCCCGAAATGGCGGACCAATAAGGAAAGTTTCAAATGACCAGCGGGCGTTGCGAATTGCAAAGCGCGCTTAGCAACTACCTGGGTCAGAGCCCTCGCACGCGCGAGGGATCTGATCCCGGTCCGGGCACTCAGCCGCGGCGGCTGGCCCACTGTGCCAGCAGCACCGCCGTCGCCGAGGCGACGTTCAGGCTTTCCACCGCGCCGCTGCCGGGGATGGAGACCTGCTGGTCGCACTGGCTGGCCAGCGCGCGGTCCATGCCCTCGCTCTCGGCACCCATCACATACACCAGGCGCGCCGGCAGCTCGGCACGGAACACGTCCTGGCCACCCTCGACCAGGGTCGCGGCCAGGCCGAAGCCCGCCGCGCGCAGCTGCGCCATGGCGGTCGCGTCATCGGGCAGCTGCACCAGCGGCAGCGCCTCGGCGCCACCTTCGGCCACGCGTGCGGCGGCACCGGACAGGGCCAGCGTGCTGCTGGCCGGCAGCAGCAAGGCCTTCGCGCCAAAGTGCGCAGCCGAACGCAGGATCGCGCCCAGGTTGTGCGGGTTGCCCACGCCATCCAGCCACAGCGCCAATACCGGGCCATCGTCCACCTGCTGCAGCCACTGTGCCAGCGGCAGCACCGGCGCACGCACCACATCGGCCACCACGCCTTCGTGGTGGGTGGTGCCGGCCAGCTTGTTCAGATCGCCGTCCTCCACCACGCGGTAGCCCACGCGGTTGGCCACGCACCACTTCAGCAACGGCTGCAGGCGCGGAATGCGCGCCTCCAGCAGGTACAGCTTGCGCAGTGCCTGCGGGCGCGCTTCGAAGGCGGCCAGCACGGCGTTCAGGCCGAACAGGCGCAGCTCATCGTTGCCGCCGCGCCCGCCACCGCCACCGCCCGTTGCCGGCACCTCCGGACGCGGCAACGGCGTTGCGCGCGGCGGACGGGCGGACGGGCGGCGGTTGTTCCAAGGGTTGTTCACTTACACACTCTCCTGCTTGCGCTGGCGCCAGAAATCCGCGTTCTTGATGCCCAGGGCATCAGGGTCGAACGTCGGATCCAGGCCCAGCTTCTTCTGTCGTTCGTAGTCACGCAGGGCCAGCATGGCCGGCTTCTGGATGATGAGGATGGCGATGATGTTCAGCCAGGCCATCAGGCCCACGCCGATGTCACCCAGCGCCCAGGCCAGCGTGGCGTTGTGGAAGGCGCCGAACACGACCATGGCCAGGATGCCCAGGCGCAGCACCAGCACGGTCAGCGGGCGCTTCTTGTTCTGGTTGACGTAGGTCAGGTTGGTTTCGGCCATGTAGTAATAGGCCATGATGGTGGTGAAGGCGAAGAAGAAGATGGCGATCGAGACGAACGCCGCGCCCCAGCCCGGCAGCACCGCTTCCACGCCCGCCTGCGCATAGCCGGCGCCTTCCGGAATACCGGCCAGGCCCTGGAAGATCGGGGCGGCGCCTTCCACCGGCGAATAGACGTTGTAGGTGCCGCTGGCCAGGATCAGGAACGCAGTGGCGGTGCACACCATCATGGTGTCGAAGTAGATGGCGAACGCCTGCACGTAACCCTGCTTGGCCGGGTGCGAGACCTCGGACGCCGCGGCGGCGTGCGGGCCGGAACCCTGGCCGGCTTCGTTGGCGTAGATGCCGCGCTTGATGCCCCACTCCACCGCCAGGCCCATCATCGCGCCGAACGCAGCATGGGTGCCGAACGCGCTGTCGAAGATGATGCCGAACATTTCCGGCACGCGGTCGTAGTTGATGATCATGATGACGATGGCCATCAGGATGAAGGCGGCCGCCATGAACGGCACCACCACTTCGGCGAAGTTGGCGATGCGCTTGACGCCACCGAAGATGACCACGCCCAGCAGCAGGGCCACGGCGATGCCGATGCCCAGCTTCAACGCTTCGACCGCGCTCATTCCCAGCATCTGGCCGTCCAGCGGGCCGCACACGGCGGTACCGCGGCAGGCGTTGATGACGCTGTCAGCGATGGCATTGGCCTGCACGCCCGGCATCAGGAAACCGGCGGCGATGATCGTAGCGATGGCGAAGGCCAGCGCGTACCACTTCAGGCCCATGGCCTTTTCGATGTAGTACGCCGGGCCACCGCGGTAGCGGCCATCGGCATCCTTGGTCTTGTAGATCTGCGCCAGGGTGCATTCCACGTACGAGGTGGACGCGCCGAAGAAGCCCATCACCCACATCCAGAAGATGGCGCCGGGGCCGCCGAAGGCGATGGCGGTGGCCACGCCGGCGATGTTGCCGATGCCCATGCGGCCGGCCATCGACATGGCCAGGGCCTGGAAGGAGGACACGCCGGCGTCGGACTTCTCGCCCTTGACGGTGAGGCGGCACATCTCGAAGAAGCCGCGGAGCTGCATGAAGCGGGTACGCAGGCTGAAGAACAGGCCGGCGCCCAGGCACACGGCGATGAGGGCCTTGCTCCAGATGATGCTGTTGATGAAATGTACGGTAGCTTCCACGCGCGCTCTCTCCAGTCGGCGGGTTGTGAGGACGTCCCGTCGGCTGGAAGGGACGGAACCGATTCTCCCTGATCGAAGGTCGCTGCGGTAGCGCTGTTTTGCAGAGCCGAGCCCGTGCTCGGCTTGGGCCCCCGAGGACAGCCGAGCATGGGCTCGGCTCTACAGCGACCAGCCTGCGCGCTCAGGGCAGCTGCCTGCGTACCCGGGCGAAGCGGCGCAGGTCGTGCAGGGCGCCGCGCTTGTAGACGGCGCAGCGGGCAGTGCCCTCTTCGGCAAACCCATTGGCCAGCAGCACGCGGACCGAGCCTTCGTTGAAATCCAGCACCTCGGCCTGCAGCCTGAACAGACGCAGCTCGTCCATCACCCAGGGGGCGAACAGGGACACGACGCGGGTCATCACGCCCTGCCCCCAGTGCGCCTGGCCCAGCCAGTAGCCCAGTTCGGCGGTATGGCCGCGCTCGGCCGTGCCTGGCTGCGCGCCGATGCTGCCGCAGGCGTGGCCGTCGATCTCGATGGCCAGGTTGAGGGTGCCCGGAGCGAGTACGCGGCCGGCCAGGAAGGCCTCGCCGTCATCACGGGTGTACGGGTATGGGAAGCGGTCGCGCAGGCCACGCGAGACGGCCGGGTCGTTGGCGTGGTGCAGCAGCGATTCGAGGTCGTCGGCGTGCCAGGGGCGCAGGGTGAAACCTTCGCCCTGCAGGCCTGGGGTCAGAGCCCTTTCCCCGTGGGAAAGGGATCCGAACCCAGTTGCATGCCGGTCAGGCATGGCCGCCGACCGAGGGCGATTCGGCTTCCTGCTTCTCCAGTTCGCGCTTCACCGCTTCCGGAGAACGGGTGTACGGCGCCAGGCGCGCGTAGAACGCCGGCACCACGAACAGCGACAGGAACGTGGACAGGGTGACGCCGAAGATGATAACGATGCCGATGGTGCCGCGGCTGGCCGAACCGGGGCCGCCGGCTACCACCAGCGGGATGGCGCCGACCACGGTGGCGATCGAGGTCATCAGGATCGGACGCAGGCGGACCACGGCCGATTCGATGATGGCCGCGCGTACGGTGCGCCCGTCATCGCGCAGCTGGTTGGCGAACTCGACGATCAGGATGCCGTTCTTGGCCGCCAGGCCGACCAGCATCACGATGCCGATCTGGCTGAACAGGTTCACTGTGCCGCCGCTCACCCACAGGCCGACCAGCGCGCCGAGCACGCCCAGCGGCACGGTCAGCATGATGGTGAGCGGGTGGATGAAGCTTTCGAACTGCGCGGCCAGCACCAGGTAGACCACCAGCAGGGCCATGGCGAAGGTCAGCAGCACCGCGCCGCCCGCGCTCTGGAACTCGCGCGACTCGCCCTTCCAGTTGATCTGCGCGTACTGCGGCAGCTCCTCGCGGGTGACCTGCTGCGCCCAGGCGATGGCCTCGCCCAGCGGATAACCGGGGGCCAGGCCGGCGCTGATGGTGATCGAGCGCAGGCGGTTGAAGCGGTTCAGGGTGCCAGCCTCGGCCACTTCGCTGAGGGTGACCAGGTTGGACAGCGGCACCAGTTCGCCGGAGTTGGCGCGCACGCGGATGGCGGCCAGGTCGGCCGGGCTGGCGCGGCCATCGCGGCCGGCCTGCACCAGCACGTCGTACTCCTCGCCGTTGTCGACGAAGGTGGTGACGCGGCGCGAGCCCATCATGGTTTCCAGCGCGGAGCCAATCGCGGTGACCGGCACGCCGAGGTCGGCCGCACGCTGGCGGTCGATGTTCACGCGCATCTGCGGGCGGGTTTCCTTGTAGTCCGAATCGGGGCCGACCAGGCCCGGATTGTCGGCCATGCGCAGCAGGATGCGGTCACGCCACTGCGCGATCTCGGCATATTCCGGGCCACCCAGCACGATCTGGAACGGCTGGCCGCCGCTGCGCACCAGGCCGCCACCGACCTGGGTACGCACGCGCACGCCGCGCAGGGTATCCAGTTCCTTCTGCAGGTCGTTGGCCACGTCCACGGTGTTTTCGGTGCGCTGGCGCCACGGCTGCAGGAACACGCTGACGCGGCCGGTGTGCATTTCCTCGCTCGCGCCAAAACCGCCGGGCACGCGCGGGTTGGCGCGGGCGATGGTCTTGTCGGCGCCCACGTGCGGGGCCAGCAGCGCTTCGACCTGCTGCACCTGCTGCACGGTGTAGTCGTAGCCGGCGCCTTCCGGGCCGTCGATCATGATCTGGAACGAACCGCGGTCCTCGGCCGGGGCCAGCTCGGACGGCAGGATCTTCAGCAGGCCCCAGCTGGCGGCCAGCGCCAGCGCCATCACCACCAGGTAGATCCACAAGCGGTCGACATGATGATCGAGCACGCGGCCGTAGCCGGACGCCAGGCGTTCCAGGTTGCGGTTGATGACGCCATACAGGCCGCGCGGCGCGTGCCCGGTGTGCGGCTTGAGCAGCTTGGAAGCCATCATCGGGGTCAGCGTCAGCGCGACGAACGCCGACAACGCCACCGCTGCGGCCAGCGCCACGGCCAGTTCGCGGAACAGGCGGCCGGTGTTGCCTTCCAGGAAACCGACCGGCAGGAACACCGCCACCAGCACGGCGGTGGTGGCGATGACCGCAAAGGCGACCTGGGTGGTGCCGCGCTTGGAGGCGACCAGCGGCGGTTCGCCCAGGTCGATGCGGCGCTGCACGTTTTCCACGACCACGATCGCGTCATCCACCACCAGGCCGATACACAGCACCAGGGCCAGCAGGGTCAGCAGGTTGATCGAGAAACCAAAGGCGTACAGCGCGATGAAGGCTGCGACCAGGCAGACCGGCACGGTCACTGCGGGAATCAGTGCCGCGCGGAAGCTGCCCAGGAACAGCCAGATGACCGCCAGCACCAGCAGCATCGCTTCGACGAGGGTTGCGTAGACGCGGTCAACCGCCGCTTCGATGAAGGTGGTGTTGTCGAAGGTGACCACGATCTGCGTGCCTTCGGGCAGCGTCGCGGCGATCTTTTCTGCTTCAGCGCGCGCGGCGCGGGCCACGTCCAGCGAATTGGCGGTGGAGGTCTTGACGATGCCCAGGCCGACGCCGGGTTCACCGTTGCTGCGGAAGTACGCGCGGCGTTCGGCCGACGCCAGTTCGATCTTGGCCACGTCGCCCATGCGCACCACGTAGCCATCGCTGCCCTTGCCGAGCGGGATGGTGGCGAAATCCTCGGGCTTCACGTAGTTGCGCTCGACGCGCAGGGTGAAGTCACGGTCGGTCGATTCGATGCGGCCAGCCGGCAGTTCCACGTTCTCGTTGCGCAGCGCGGTTTCCACGTCGCCGGTGGTCAGGCCGCGCGCGGCCAGCTGGTCGCGGTCCAGCCAGATGCGCATCGCATAGCGCTGGCGGCCACCGATGCGGACCTGGGCCACGCCGTCCAGGCTGGAGAAGCGGTCGACCACGTAGCGGTCGGCGTAGTCGCTCAGTTCCAGCGTGTCCATCGTGGTGGAGGACATGTTGAACCAGATGATCGGATCGGCATCGCTTTCGACCTTGGCGATTTCCGGCGGACGCGCCTCTTCAGGCATGCGGTCGGCCACGCGGCTGACCGCGTCGCGCACGTCGTTGGCGGCTGCTTCGATATCGCGGTTGGAGGTGAATTCGATGCTGACCTGCGAGCGCCCGTTGCTGCTGCGCGCGTTGATCGTGTCGATGCCCTCGATGCCGGCCAGCGCATCTTCCAGCACCTGGGTGACGCGGCTTTCGATGACCGCCGCCGAAGCACCGGTGTAGTCCACCGACACCGAGACGATGGGCGGATCGATGGCCGGCAGCTCACGCAGGGTCAGGCGGGTGAAGGACATGATGCCCAGCACCACCAGCAGCAGGCTCATCACCACGGCAAACACCGGCCGCTGGATGGAAATGTCCGACAGTTTCATCCGCCGTTGCCCTCGGCCGGTGCAGGTGCCGCAGCCGGCGCCTTGGCCGGTGCGGTGCCGCTGGCGGGTGCAGCATCCGTGGCGGCGACCTTCAGGCCGGCGCGCAGCTTGCCGGTGCCGTCGACGACGATGCGCTCGCCGCCCTGCAGGCCTTGGCGGATCTCGACTACGCCGGCACGACGCGCGCCAGTGGTCACATCAACGCGTTCGACAGTGTCGTCGGCCTTGATGCGGTAGATGAAGGTATCGCGGCCGACCTGCACCACGGCAATTTCCGGCACCACCAGCGCCGGGCGCTCGGGGCGGAACAGGCGCACGTCCAGCAGCATGCCCGGGCGCAGTGCGTGGTCGGCGTTGGCGAAGTCGGCGCGCACGGTCACCGCACGCGTGGCCGGATCGACGCGTGCATCGATGGTGGTCACTTCGCCTTCGAAGGTGCGGCCCGGCCAGGCGACGCTGGTCGCGCTGGCCTTGTCGCCGTTGGAGAGCGCGGCCATTTCCACTTCCGGCACCTGGAAATCGACGTGCATGCGCTCGATGTCATCGAGGGTGGCGATGACCGTGGTCGGGGTCAGCAGCGTGCCCGGGCTGATCTGGCGGATGCCGAGCACGCCGGCGAACGGTGCGCGCACGCGGCGGTCACCGATGTCCGCCTGCATCTGCGCAACGCGCGCTTCGGCAGCGTCGCGGATCGACTTCTGGGTATCGAGGGTGGCGCTGGAGACCAGGCGCTGGGAGGCCAGCTCGCGCTGCCGCTTGTACAGCTGGTCGGCTTCGTGGAAGGTCGCCTGCGCCTGCACCAGCGCCGCCTCCTGGGCCTGCCCGCGCAGAGTCACGATGGGCGCACCGGCGGCGACCTGCTGGCCGCTTTCGAAGTGCACGCGGTCGACGATCTCGCTGACCTTGGCGGTGACGCTGATGGATTCACGGGCCTTGGCCGTGCCCAGCGCCTGCAGGGTGTCGTTCCACTGCGAGGGCTGCACGACCTGGGCGGTGACCGGCACCGCTTCGCCCTGCCGACGCGCGGCGGCCTCCTGTTTGCCTGCGCACCCGGCCAGGACGGCCAGGCTGAGGCCAAGGGCCAGGGTCGAAGCAATACGAGCCAACATGAAAGGTCCTGGTTGTTGCATGGCCGCCGAGTGTAGGCAAGCGCCTGCGAAAGCGGTATGTGCCAAGCGTTTACCGGCGTGGAACCGGCGCTGCGGTGGCGCCGTCAACCCGTTCCATGCAAGGCTCGGGGGCGCAATGTCGGCGTATGTCGGGATGTATCCGGCCGCACTTTATCGTGCGTTGTCATCGTACAGTCGAGGCTGCTTGGCAGAGGGCGCCAGGCGGGGGTCGGCCCTGGCGGGGTCCGGCCCTGTTTTTTTTTCCCGGCAGGGCTTGCAGCCCTGCACCTGCTTCGAGCCAAGGCAACGTCAACTTCAAAAGCCGGCATTCCGTGGGTTGGCCGGGGTGGGTCCGATTGAGGGGGACGCTGCAAGTACGTCCGTGTAAGCTCGATCGCCGCATCCATGCGGCTCACGCCTCCTCAACCGGACCCACCCCGCCTTCGACAGTTTTCCGCGATCTGCCGGAACGGCACGGGGTCGGATCCCGTTGCTCCGCAACGGGCTCTGACCCCAGATGAATTTCGATATCTGACAGATGTGCCGACCAACGGTCGGCACCTACCACCAGCCGCACAGTCGCAGTTACCAACAGCCGCGTGAACCTGTCGAAGGTGGGGCGGTGTCGGATTGCGGGGTGTCCGCGGCATGGATGCCGCGGCCAAGCCTACAGGGACGTACTTGCGGCGTCCCCGCAATCCGACACCGCCCCGCCAACCCACGGATAGCCCGCTGTTGCCTTTGACGTTGCCGTTGCATTGAGCAGGTGCAGGGCGCAGCCCTGCAAAAAGAACCTACTTCAGCCGACGGCCCGTGCGGTCGATGCGGAACCACTCCCCACCTTCCATCGGCGTATGCCCATCGCCATCCGGCGTGCCACGCCTGCACCCGTTGCAGACCTCCGCCACGCCGTCCTCGAACGGCCACGCGAAATCGAACAGCGCCGGAATCACCTGGCGGAACTGCAGGTCGAAGTAGCCGACGCGGTCACCCACGCGCCCGCGCAGCAGGCCTTCCTGCGGCGTGTCCGCGCCATTGTCCCACGCCAGCACCGGCAGGCTGCGGCCGCTGCGGGCCACGTAGTGGAAGCCGCCATCGGCATGCACAACCGCCAGGCCCTGCGCGTCGTACTGCAGGCCCTTCAGCACGTTGGCGCTGAGCTTCAACTGGTGTCCGTCCACCTCGCAGCCGGGCAGGGCCAACAGGCCGTGTTCTTCCGTCAGCTGGGTGCACGCCGGTGCCTGCGCCCACGCGGCACCGCTGGCCAGCAGGCCGCACAGTGCCAGCGACCGCGCGAGGCGGCCGCTGGCAGAAGACGGCCGCTCAGACCGTGCCGTCACTGCGCCTCGGCCTTGCGCTCGAAGGCGGTCGGGGCCGGCAGCTGCACCGGCACGCCCTTGTCGTCGCAGGTGCCGGCCTGGCACAGGCGCTCGCGCAGGGCCGGGGTGGCCTGCACGATCATGTGGTAGATCGCGTTCTGTTCCAGGGTGCCGCGGATGGCCTTGCTGCCCGGACCGCGTGCCCAGATGCCCACGTCTTCGCCACCGTGCGATTCGGACTTCATCGGCACCAGTGCTTCCTGCATGTAGTCCGGGTGCTCGGTGTCCACGTCATGCAGGTTCGGGCGGCCGTTGGCCTGTTCGAAGCTGCTCGGGTTGTGCGGGTAGACCTTCGGGCCGGCCGGCTGCTGGTTGGTCGTGCCGGTGTGGCCCGGGCCGTTGGCGTAGCTCAGCGTGGTGTAGGGCTGGCCGTTGCCATCCAGCGCGTAGTCCAGCTTGCCAGCGCCATCTTCGCCGCCCTTGTCCTTCACCTTGCCAAGGATCGGGTTGCCTCGCGCCGGGTACCCGACGAAGTTGAGGGTATGCGAGTGGTCGGCGGTGACGATGATCAGGGTGTCGTCGGCCGAGGTCAGTTCGTTGGCCACGCGCACCGCGTCGGACAGGGCGACGGTTTCGGTGAGGGCGCGGTAGGCGTTGCCGCTGTGGTTGGCGTGGTCGATGCGCGCGCCTTCGATCATCAGCACGTAGCCTTCCTGATGCTGCTGGAGGTTCTTGATCGCCGCGGCGGTCAGCTCGGCCAGGCTCGGCTCACCCGCCGGGTCCTGCGGGCGCTCGTACTCGTAACGCATGTGGTCCGGCTCGAACAGGCCGAGAATGGCCGGCGCGGTGGCCGCGGCCGCCAGCTGCGTACTGTTCCAGACGTAGGCGCCCTGCGGATGCGACTGCTGCCATTCCTGCACCAGGCTACGCCCGTCCAGGCGCTGGCCGACCTTGTCGTCGTACTCGGGGTCGCGTTCTTCCACGGTGGTGAATTCGCCACGGCCACCGCCGAGGGCGACCAGCGGGCCACGGCCGTAGCGCGAGGTCGACAGCAGCTGCTGGGCGATGTCCTTGCAGCCGGCAGCCTTGGCGGCGTCGGTCAGGTCGGTGTCGTTTTCCCAGTTGCGCTCGGGCGAGTGCGCGTAGGTTGCGGCCGGGGTGGCGTGGGTCAGGCGTGCGGTGGAGACGATGCCGGTCGCCAGGCCGGCGCTGTCTGCCAGCTGCAGCCAGGTCAGCAGGCCCTTGGACAGGCTGTCGGCGCAGTCGCTGCGGCTGCCGGCGCTGACGCCGATCGCACCCATGTGGGTCTTCACGCCGGTGGTGATGGCGGTCATCGTGCCGGCCGAGTCCGGCGTCTGTGAATCGGTGTTGTATGTCTTGCTGAACGCCGTGGCCGGGAAGCGCTCCCAGGACAGCAGGTTCTCTTCGCCCGAGCCGCCCTTCTGCTGACCTTCGTAGATGCGCGAGGCGGCGACGGTGGTCAGGCTCATGCCGTCACCCAGGAACAGGATGACGTTTTTCGCCTTGCCGGCCATCGCGCCATTGGCGGCCGCCTGGGCGGCGCCGCTGCGATACCACCACTGCGGGGTCTCGCCGGCCGGATGTGCGACGGGATCAACGGCGACCTTCAGGCCGGCCGGGGCGGAGGCGGGGGGGGTGCTGGCGCAGGCGCCCAGCAGCAGGGTGGTGGCGCAGGCGGCCAACAGGGAGACGGAACGACGCATGGACGCTGGGATCTCACAAAGTGTAACGGGGCGTTCATTATGCCCAACCCTGCAATGCACGCCGATGACACACTGTTTGCCGGTAGGGCGGTCGTACCGCCTGCCCGCTTGGGCTATCGTGCCAGCATCCCTTCCTTCCCCCCTGGATTGCCTATGAAACTGGTCTCTGCCTGGCTGCGGATTCCATTCTGGCAGCGCGTGGTCGGTGGCTTCGTGCTTGGCGCGCTGGCCGGCTGGGCGCTTGGCCCGGCCGCTGAAACGTGGTTCGGCCCGCTCGGCGAACTGTACGTCACCCTCATCAAGATGATCGCGGTACCGCTGGTGTTCTTCGCGGTCATCAACGCCATCTCTTCGCTGCACGGCCAGAAATCGGTCGCCGCGCTCAGTGGCCGCACGTTCCTGTGGTTCGTCATCACCGCCGCGCTGGCGGTGTGCGTGGGCCTGGGCGTGGGCACGGTGCTGCAGCCCGGCGCCGGTGGCCTGCAGCTGTCGATGGCCAACAACTACGTGCCGCGCGAAGTGCCCAGCGCGGTGCAGGTGCTGCTGGACGTGGTGCCGTCCAACGTGTTCTACGCGCTGTCGGGCATCGGCACCAAGGTCAATGCCGCCGGCGAGACAGTGCTGGCCGCAGGCCGCGGTTCGATCCTGCCGGTGATCTTCTTCGCCGGCCTGGTTGGCTTCGCCATCGTCAAGCTCGGCGAGAAGGTGGCCGAGGCGCGCAAGCTGGTCGGCCAGATGAGCGACATCATGATCCAGGTGACCCGCTTCGTGCTGGAAGTCACCCCGATCGGTACGTTCGGCCTGATCGCCGGCCTGGTCGGCAGCTACGGCTTCGAGAAGCTGCTGCCACTGGGCCATTTCGTGCTGGCCCTGTACGTGGCCTGCGCGCTGCACATCATCGTGGTCTACAGTGCCCTGCTGCTCTCGCACGGCCTCAATCCGCTGAAGTTCTTCCGCGGTGCCGCGCCGGGCATGCAGGTGGCGTTCGTCAGCTCGTCCAGCTTCGCCGCGATGCCGGTGGCGCTGCGTTCGATCACCCACAACCTGGGCGTGAACAAGGACTACGGCTCGTTCGCCGTGCCGCTGGGCGCGAGCATCAAGATGGACGGCTGCGGTGCGATCTACCCTGCGCTGTGCGCGGTGTTCATCGCCCAGTACAGCGGCGTGCCGCTGTCGCCGGAGCAGTACGTGGTGGTGCTGATCGCATCGGTGCTGGGCAGCTTCGGCACGGCCGGCGTGCCGGGCACGGCGGTCATCATGGCCACCGTGGTGCTGAGTGCGGCCAACCTGCCGCTGGAAACCATCGGTTACCTGTACGCGATCGACCGCATCCTGGACATGATGCGCACCATGACGAATGTGACGGGCCAGATGCTGGTACCGGTGCTGGTGGCCAAGGAAACCGGCCTGCTCGACCAGTCGGTGTACGACAACCCGTCGACCAACGTCGGCCTGGACGATCCCGACCCGACCCCGCCGCGTAGCTGAAGCGGCACTGCAACGGGCTGTATCAGCAGCTGTAACGCCGCTGATACAGCCCCTGCCAAGCCTTGTGCAGCATCGTTTCCTGCACGTTAAGGCAAACGAAATCCGAATGCCTCTGTAACACCCTGCTCGCAACGCGCCGCCCCCTCGACTGGCTGAACCGCTTGCTACCAAGCGGTTTGGAAGTTGGCACGGAAGCTGCTCTGTCCCTGCGCATACGCAACGGGAGAGCGGCATGGACAGCAGCAGCACCCATCTCGGTTCCTCGGTCCGGCAGCTGGCGCTGCTGCTGGCCCTGGCCTGCCCGCTGGCGGCCGCCGCCTCCGGTGCGCGCCAGGGTGTGAAGGCGCAGCCGGGCGAGATCGTCCTGCTGCGGGATGTGGCCGCACGTCCGGCCTATCGCATGGCGCCGCCCGGCATGGCGTTGATCGCCGATCCCAAACCGCAGCATGAGATCGCCACCGCACTCGGCAGCGGCGGCGGCTCCAGCGGCATGGATGAATTGAGCGATGACGACTATGCCGGGCTGGGGGCGGGGCAGACCGGCCGCATGGCCGCGCCGGGCGGCACCACCGTGGAGCGGGTGACCCACCAGGCCCTTGGCGGCACGCTGGGCCGTTCCAGTGACGGCGCGCTCGGCGGCAACAGCCTGGGTGGTGCGATGAGCGGCCCGCTCGGCGCCGTCGGCAACACCACCCGCGGCATCGGCGATACCGTGCGCGGCGCACTGGCGCAGTTCCCGCTGGGCGCGGCACCGCAGGGAGGTGGCAAGTGAATCGCGCGGCGCGTGGCGCGCTGCTGCTGGTGCTGGCGGGTGCGCCCGCACTGGCCTGGGCAGACGATTACAGCGGCATGCTGTCCTACCTGGACGTGGCGCGCATTGGCGACCGCGCGCTGGCCGGTGCCAGCGGCGCCATCATGGTCAACCAGGCCAGCGGCGACCTCAACATCCAGGCCAACCTGCAGGGCATGGCCACCGGCGACCAGGCCAACGTCGCCATCGCCGCACGCCAGCAGCGCCATGCCGACGTGGTGCTCTCGGGGCCGCTGCAGGCCACCGCACATATCGAAGGCCAGGCGCTGAACGGCGCCAGTGGCATCGCATCGATCAACCAGGCCAGTGGCATCGCCAACACGACGCTCAACGTCGTCAGCGCGACGCTGGCCCGGCAAGGGATACGCGAGACCGACGACGCGGCTTTGGCGGCGTCGGACATCGCGTCAACAGGGGGGCAGGGCGACGCCGGCGACGGTGTTGCGGCGGGTATCCGCAGCGTTGGGGTTTCCGCCTCGGCACTGCGGGGCTTCGACGGTGTCCTGCAACTCAATCAGATCGCGGGAGCCCGCAACGACACGGCCAACGTGCTTGGCATGGTCGTCCAGGGCAACCCGTGAGCAGTACCCACCACCCGATGTATCACTGATGAGAGAGAGGACACCATGAACGCGACTTTCAAAAAGTCTCTGCTCGCCATGGCAATTGCTTCTGCCTCGACCGCCGCCGCGGCCAACGGCTGGGACAACCAGAACGCCAACGCGAACATCAACCACAACCATGTCGTGACCGAAACCCGTAACGACACCCACAACCACACCGACAACGAGGTCCGCAACTGGACCCGTACCAACACCACGGTACGCAACAACACCGACAGCTCGAGCGTGACCCGCAACCGTACGGTCAACGAGCAGGTGCAGAAGAACAGCAACATCCAGGCCGACGAGCGCAAGGAAAAGAACAACCACGGCGTCGACGTGAACCTGGAAAAGGACCTGCGCCTGAGCAGCGACGTGAACTTCTCCGGCGATCCGACCATCACCGGTGACATCGACCTGGATTCGGCCGCCATCGCGGTCATCGACAACCGCCAGTCGATCAGCCACAACGCCGCGTCCAACAGCCTGGTCACCAACAGCGCCTCGATCGCCGATGACGTCGGCTCGGGTGCCTCGGGCAACCTCGGCTTCAACGTGGTGGCCGGTGACAACAACGCGCAGGACAATGCGGCTTCGCTGTCCGCCGCTGACGCGTCCTTCAGCTTCGGCATGGCCGACGCCGAGGTGTTCGTCAACCAGTCCGGCATGGGCAACACCACCATGAACTCCGGCGTCACCAACGCCGCCGGCCTCGGAGGCAATGCCTTCGGCGGCGCGTCCGGCAACATCGGCGTGAACATCGCGTCGGGCAACAACAACGAGCAGAAGAACGCGCTCGCTGCGTCGGTGGCCACCAGCGCGATGGCCCAGTCCAGCATCAGCTCCAACCAGGTGTCCAGCGGCAATGCCGTGAGCAATGCCGGCTTCGTGCAGTCCTACACCGATACGGTGCAGGTCGGCATGAGCGGCGGTGTCAGCGGCCTGACCCTGGCCTATGGCGCCGGCACCTACAGCGGCCGTGGCAATGCCTACCAGATGGCCAACTACTATCTGGATACCTGGAGTGGCGACCTGCCGCACCCGGGTGGCAACGCGACCGGCCACATCGATCTGGACAACGAGATCCAGAACGCGACGCCGAACCCGTACCGTCAGGGCGTCGGTGGCCTGGGCTTCGATACGCGTGAAAGCGGCACCAGCCAGTTCGTCGAACTGGGCGTCGCCGACCTGTACGCCAGCCTGAGCGGCACCGTCACGACCACCCGCTGGGTGAACGTGAATGCGACCAACACCTCGGCGCTGTCGGGCAGTGCGTTCTCGGGTGCCTCCGGCAACATCGGCGTGAACGTCGCCTCTGGCACCGGCAACCTGCAGGCCAACAGCCTGGCCCTGGCCGTGGCACAGCCGAGCACCGGTGGCGGTGGCGGCACCGGCGGCGGCGAGTAACACCTGGCGTGACCGCTTTCGCAGCGAAGCTGCGTTGAGTGCAACAAGCCCGGTCATCCGCCAATGGCCGGGTCCCCCGGGAGCCCCTGCTCCTCCTCCCCCTTGGGGCAGGGGCTCCTTCCTTCTGCTGGAGGGCACCATGGCCGCACACCGCTGCTGGATCCGCCTGCTGTCCTGCCTGCTGTTGCTGGGCAGCGCCCACGCATGGGCGGGCGACGTCAAGTTCACCGGCATACTGCCCAACGGCGCGCTGATGCAGCAGAAGGTAGAGAGCATGCAGGAGCGGCGCTACCGCAACCTGGTGCGGCAACACACCGATTACAGCTGTGGCGCGGCCGCACTGGCCACCATCCTGCGCTACGCCTACCACCTGGACACCACGGAGGCGACGGTGATCGAAGGGATGATGGGCGTCTCCGATCCGCAGCTGGTGAAGGAACGCGGTTTCTCGCTGCTGGACATCAAGCGCTATGTCGAATCACTCGGCATGCGCGGGCGTGGCTACCGCATCGATGAGAGCCGGCTGCGCAACCTGCGCGTGCCCGGCCTGGTGCTGATGGACGTGCGCGGGTTCCGCCACTTCGTGGTGCTCAAGCAGGTCCGCGGCGGCATCGTCGAGGTGGCCGACCCCATCCTCGGCAACCGCAGCCTGTCCCTGGCCGAATTCAACGAAGCGTGGCCGTCGCGCGCTGTTTTCGTCGTGATCGGCAGCGACTTCGATCGCAACACTGTTCTTCTGCAACCCAGCGAGCGGCCCAGTGCGCGTGCGTTGTACGCGCGGCAGGGCCCGATCACCGATGCCGAACTGGTCGATTTCGGCTTCAGCCATGCCGACCTGTTCTGAAGGAGGCCCGATCATGCTGTGCCAACGTTTGTTGATCGCCATGCTGCTGCTGTTGCCGGTGCTGCCCGCTTGGGCCGCTGAAGGCGCACCAGGGCGCGGGCTGAAGGAAATACCCGATCCCGAACTGAACCTGATGCGTGGCCGCTACACCGTGGGCGGCAACAACGTGGCCTGGTTCGGGGTAACGATGATTTCGCAATGGCAGGGCGCCAACGGCAGCAGCGTGCAGGGCGCGCTGACCCTGGGCATGGACTTCCGCCAGGGCAGTACGCCGCGGCTGACGTTCCAGCCGCACGTGCAGGTCACCAACGCAGATGCGCCGATGCCCACCCCGGACGGACGCAGCATCGACAGCAGCGGCCTGGCCAACGCCACCGGCCTGGTGCAGGCGGTGCAGGTGGCCGGCGATGGCAACACCGCACGCAACGTGACCACCTTGACCGTACGTGATGGCGCGGTGCCGACCACCACCGACGATGGCAACCGCATCGCCCAGATGCAGCAGGGTGGGACCAGTGCCACGGCGGTGCTCGATGGCAACCAGGCGCGCCTGATGCTGCAGATCGACGGCCAGGGCCTGGTCCAGCAGTGGATCCGCAATGGCAGCGTCGGCCAGGGCATCGCCTTGTCCGGTGATGGGCAGGTAGCAAGCAACCGGCTGCAGCTTGAGCTGGTACGCAGCACCGTGGCCAGCAACCAGCCGTTGAGCCAGAGCGTGGCCCAGGCGATCGCGCTGAACCGCGGCATGGGCCCGGGCCAGTAACACGGCCCGGTCAAGGGGGAAGGACGGACAACGCAGGCCAACAACATGCACACCTATTTGCGTCTTACCCCGCTGGCGCTGGCGGCGCTGGCGGCCAATGCCTTCGCCCAGCAACCGGCGGCGGAGGCCAAGGACGGTGCCGATGTACAGGCACTGATCACCCAGCTCGAGCAGCTCAAGGCCAACTACGCGCAGGAGGTGCGACGCCTGCGCGAACTGGACATGCAGGTGCAGGCCATGCAGGCCCGCCTGAGCGGACGGGCCGGCGGCGCCACGACCCCGGCGGCGCCCCTGGCGCCTGCGGCGGCGGCCATGCCACCGAGCAGCGAAGGCTATGCCAGTACCGCGGCTGAGGCCCAGCAGGCCAAACAGGAGGCGCGGCGCAGCGTGGACGATGTGAAGCAGCAGCAGGCCGCGCTGTTCTCTCGCAAGTTCACCGTAGAAAACAGCCTCACCTATGCGCGCTATGACCGCAAGCAGCTCTCCCTCAACGGCTTCCTGGCGCTGGATGCGATCTTCCTCGGCAACATCGCCATCGAGAATGTCGAGTCCGATTCGCTGACCTACAACCTGGCCGCGCGCTGGGGTGTCAGCCCGAACCTGACGTTGAACATGGACGTGCCCTACCTGGCGCGGCGCACCGTGTACCAGAAGGGCGGTGCGGGCGGCGCGGCGGCGGCCATCGCCCAGGAAGAGACCAACGGCAACGGCATCGGCGATGTCAGCATGAGCGCCAACTACCGCCTGTTCGGCGAGCGTGGCTGGCGCCCGGAAACGGTGCTGACCGGCGGCGTCACCGCACCGACCGGCCGCGCACCGTATGGCCTGGACTGGCGGGTGATCGAGCGCGATGACGATGACTACATCCGCTTCGCGGTACCGCGCGAACAGCCGACCGGCAATGGCGTCTGGCAGGCCAACCTGGGCGTGTCGATGGTGAAGACCGCCGATCCGGCGATCCTGTTCGCCAACACCGGCTACATCCATTCCTTCCCGCGTGGCTTCGACGATATCGACAGCAACCCGGACACCGTGAACCCCGGCGATGTGAAGCTGGGCGGGTCGGTGTACTTCGGTGCCGGCGTGGCCTTCGCCTTCAACGAACGCACCAGCCTGAGCATTTCCTTCAGCGACAAGATCAGTGCACGCGCGTCGACGCGGTTCCAAGGCGGGCAGTGGGTGAAGGTGATCGGCAGCGATGCCAACGCGGCGTCGTTGAACCTCGGCGTGACCTATGCGCTGAACCAGCACGCGACGATGGTGACCCTGCTGGGCATCGGCCTGACCCCGGATGCACCGGACTTCACGCTGTCGTTCAAGGTGCCGTACATGTTGTAGCTGATTGCGGTGATCCTGCATCGGCAACGCCGGGCCTCGCCCGGCGTTCTTTTTCTCGCAGCGACGCTCACGCTCCCGGTAGAGCCGAGCCATTCTCGGCTGGCTTCTGACCGGGCGCTGCCCGGCAGCCATTTCCCGCGACCGCGGAGGGGTGTCACTGAGGCGCCCGCCTTCAGTAGAGCCGAGCCGCGCTCGGCTGACTTCCTGCCGGGCAGGATCCGGCACTACCGTTCCGGCGGCAGCTCCAGGCGGTGCTTCCGGCACAACCGATACACCGTCACCCGCGACACCTGCATGTGCCGCGCGCAGGCCGACACGTTGTAGCCATGCATCTTCAGCGTCCGCAGCAGCACATCGCGCTCGACCTGGCCGCGCGCGTCCTGCAGCACCGCGCGCGGCGAGGGGGCGTCGGCGTCGGCCAGATCCAGATCGCTGGCGCTGATCAGCTCGTGTTCGCTGACGATCGCCGCGCGCTGCACGCGGTTCAACAGCTCGCGCACATTGCCCGGCCAGTCGAAGTGGCGCATCGCCACGCGCGCACCGGGATCGAAACCACGGGCGCGGCCGGGATGGCGGTGGCGGAAGCTCCGCAGGAAGTGCTCGGCCAGCAGCAGCACGTCGTTGCCACGGTCGCGCAGCGCCGGCATCGGCAGCCGCAGCACGTTGAGGCGGTAGTACAGATCGCGGCGGAACCGTCCCTGGGCGACGGCCTGTTCGAGGTCCACGTGGGTTGCCGCCAGCACGCGGACATCCACCCGCAGCGGCTGGTTGCTGCCAACCCGCTCCAGCGTGCCTTCCTGCAGCACGCGCAGCAGGCTGGTCTGTGCGTCGGCAGGCAGGTCGCCCACCTCGTCCAGGAACACGGTGCCGCCGTTGGCGGTTTCGAACAGGCCGACCCGGCGCTGGGCAGCCCCGGTGAAGGCGCCGCGCTCGTGGCCGAACAGCTCCGACTGCACCAGGCTGGCCGGGATGGCCCCGCAGTTGACTGCGAGGAAGGACCGGCCGGCACGCCCGGACAGGGCGTGCAGGGCCTGCGCGGCCAGTTCCTTGCCGGTGCCGGTTTCGCCGGTGACCAGCACCGGAAGCTCGACCGGAGCGAATTTGTGCAGGGACGCGCGCACGGCCAGCAGGGCCGGGCTGTCGCCGATCAGCGCGGGCAGGCCGCCGCCGTCGCGTATCGCCGCTGCGGGCGGATCATCCTCGCCACATTCGCGCTGCATCGCGGTCAGCAGGTCCTGCAGCTCGCGGGGCAGGGTGAACTGATCCTGGCAGGCGCGCAGCAGCGGCGCCCAGCTGGGTGGCGGCACATCCAGGCCGCCCGGCAGCACGGCCATCCAGGGCAGGTGGTGGTGCTGCTCGACCCACGGCAGCATGGGCTGCAGCGCCTCCGCATCCAGGTGGCGCAGGTCCAGCACGGCCACCAGATGGTCGCGGCCGCGCAGGCCCACGGCCATGGCCGGCGAGGGACTGACGCAGCGCAGCTGCCAGCCGGCCGCCGCCAGGGCGTCGCGCTCGCTCGCCAGTGGCTGGCCGAACCAGATCACACAGCGTGATGGAACCTGCAGGCTTGCCGCCATGCCTTCCCCCAAGCATCCGGGCAACGCGGGCGGTGTCAGACCGGGCATCGCGCGTGCCGCCCCACGCCGGGATGCCATGGCCGCGTCCAGCGGCCGGTCGCGGCATGTATCTCGCCGTGACATCAGTGACCAACGCAGGCAACGGCGGCCAGCGGCCACGCATCTGCACTTCAGGGGAGGCGGACAACAAAAAAGCCGCTGCAGGGCAGCGGCTTCCAGTGCGGGTGCAGGGCGTCCGGGTCAGAGGTCGACGCGGCGGGCCTGCATGAACTTGTTGCCCCAGTAGCCGCTGAGCAGGGTGTCGACGCGGACATCCTTGCCGGTGCTCGGTGCGTGCAGGAAGCGGCCTTCGCCGACATAGATGCCGACGTGGTCGACGCGACCCTTGCGGCCGAAGAAGACCAGGTCGCCCGCAGCCAGCGCGGCGCGGTCGTTGATCAGTTCGGCATTGTTGTCATGGGCCATTTCGCGCGAGACGCGCGGCAACTCGATGCCCAGCGCCGAGCGGAACACGTAGCCGACCAGGCCGCTGCAGTCGAAGCCGCTGTCCGGGTTGCTGCCACCCCAACGGTAGGGGGTGCCCAGCAGGGTCATCGCGCGGCGCAGCAGGGACTGCACCTTGCCGTTGTCGGCCTCGGTGCCAACGACGCTGCCGTTGGCGGCGCTGCTGGTGTCGTAGTTGGCAAGCAGGCGACTGAGGTCGCCGGCGACCATCGCCGAGCGGTCCATCAGCGGAATGGTGTCATTGGCGGCCAGATGCGGCAGCAGGGCGGCCAGGGTGGCGCTGGCGGCGGCATCGGCACGGCTGCGCTGGGGAGCGGCAGCGTCGGCCTTGGCGGCCGGCCGGGCGGTCTCGGCCACGGTGGCCGGGGTCGCGTCGGTCTTGGTGGGGGCATTCTGCGACCAGGCCGGAAGGCTGGTCAGACACAGCGCCAGGCCCAGGAAAAGCGGGCGGACACTACGTGAAGAAGCGGCGGTCTGGCCTTGGCCTTGCAGGTCGTCAGTCGTCACGCGTCGGTCACAGGAAAAAAACGATGGGGCATCATGCCCTGTAAAAGCGTCAATAAGTTAAAAATTCCGTTAATAAACCGTTATTTACATAGTGACTTCAATCACAGTTTTGAACATATCGCCTGTTCATTTTAGCGAAGAACGCGTTTCGCTCCTGTGTAGTGGTCTTTCCAGTAGGCGCCACTGAGCGAGTCCAGGCGGACCGTGCCGCCGGTGCTTGGCGCGTGCACGAACCGGCCTTCGCCGACGTAGATGCCAACATGGGTGACGTTGCCGCGGCTGCCGAAGAACACCAGATCGCCGGTGGCCAGGCGCTGGGGATCGATCTTCGGCCCCTGCACGGCGGCCAGGTCGCGCGAAGTGCGCGGCAGCTTCAGGTCGACCATCTCGCGGTAGACGTAGGTCACCAGGCCGCTGCAGTCGAAGCCCGAATCGGGGGTGTTGCCGCCATAGCGGTAGGGCGTGCCGACCAGGCTGATGGCGCGCATCAGCACCGAATTGGCAGCCTCTGGGTTGTCCGGCGTGGTGGCCGGCCAGTGCGCCGTGGGCGGCGGCGTGGCGGGGCGGACGGCCTTGCCGCCACCGCAGGCGGCCAGCAGTAGGGGCAGGGCCAGCAGCAGGGCGGGCGCGAGGATCCGGCGCAGGCCGGACGAAACTGGCGTGTTGTGCATGTTCTCCGGATAATGCGCCACCTTGGATTGGCCGTCATGATGGCGGCGTCCCCGCCGGGCGACAACCCGCCCCAACCCGCCTGCCTCCGGCAGATCCAGACAGAGTTGCGCATGAAGATCGAAAAAGACCGCGTTGTCCGCTTCCATTACACCGTCTCCGAGGTCGGCCAGGCGCCGATCGAATCGTCCAAGGACCGCGGTGAGCCGCTGTCGATCCTGATCGGCCACGGCAACATCATCCCGGGCCTGGAAAACGCCATGATGGACAAGGAAGCCGGCGCGACCTTCGACGTCGACGTCTCGGCGGCCGATGCCTACGGCGAGCGCCGCGAGGGCCTGTCCCAGCGCGTGCCGAAGAAGCACTTCGGCACCGCCAAGCTGGTCCCGGGCCAGCAGGTCGTGCTGCAGACCAACTTCGGCCCGCGCGCGGTCACCGTGCAGAAGGTCGGCATGAGCGTGGTCGACGTCGACCTGAACCACCCGATGGCCGGCAAGGACCTGCATTTCAACGTCGAGATCGTTGAAGTGCGCGAAGCCGCCAAGGAAGAAATCGACCACGGCCACGTCCATGGCGACGGTGGTCACCAGCACTGATCGCCACGCGATCGTGATGGCAGCAACGGCCCGCTTCGGCGGGTCGTTGCGTTTCTGGGACAGGGCGCGGCCGTCCATGGCGTGCAGGGCGGCGGCATAATGGCGGACCTGCCTGCCGGATGCCCCGTGAACGCCGCTTCCCTTTCCCTGCAGCCGGTAGCTTCCGGCGAACGCATCGCGGTGCTGGACGTGCTGCGCGGGGTGGCCCTGCTGGGCATCCTGCTGATGAACATCGAGGCCCTCAGCGGACCGCTGGACCTGGCCTTCACCGGCATCGACACGCGCTGGCACGGGCTGGACTACGCGGCCGATGCCTTCGTCTACATCTTCGTGCAGGGCAAGTTCTTCACCCTGTTCTCGCTGCTGTTCGGTGCCGGCTTTGCGGTCATGGCGCAACGCGCGCAGGCGGCCGGGCGTGAATTCGCGCCGTTCTACCTGCGGCGCAGCCTCGGCCTGGCGCTGATCGGCCTGTGCCACGCACTGCTGGTCTGGTCCGGCGACATCCTGGTGATGTACGCGCTGGTCTCGCTGCCTCTGCTGGCCTGCCGCGAAGCGCCGCGCAGCTGGCTGCCGTGGATGGGCATCGTGGTCTACTTGGCCGGCGTGTCGATGATGCTGCTGATCGGCGCGATGGTGACGATCTCGCCGCCGCAGGACCTGCAGAAGATGCTGGTGGACGCGCAGCAGGCCATCGACCAGCAGCGCCTGGTGTACGGCCAGGGCACGTGGATGCAGGGCAACGTGCAGCGCCTGCAGGAGTTCGGCAGCTCGCTGGGCGCGCTGGTGATCACCGGGCCGGAAGTGCTGGGCATGTTCCTGATCGGTAGCTGGTTCGCCGCCAGTGGTGCATTGACCGAGCCGGGGCGCTTCCCGCGGCTGTATGCCAGCCTGCGCTGGGTCGCGCTGCCGCTGGGCCTGCTGGTCACCCTGGGCGGGGTGCTGTGGAAGCCGTACCTGGCGCCGGGCGAATACACCTTTGAAACCACCGCGGTGATGTCGCTGGTGTCGGTCGGCGCGGTGCCGATGTGCCTGGGCTACCTGGCGTGGATCGTGCACTGGCGCGCGTGGCTGGGCTGGCTGGCACCGGCGGGGCGCATGGCGCTGACCCACTACCTGGCGCAGTCGCTGGTCTGCACCTGGCTGTTCAACCACTACGGGCTGGGCTGGTTCGACCTGATGCCGCGCGCATGGCAGCTGGTGTTCGCCTTGCTGCTGTTCGCGCTGCAGGTGGGCATCTCGCAGCTGTGGCTGCGGCGCTTCCGCTTCGGCCCGATGGAATGGCTGTGGCGTGCGATGACCTACCGGCAATGGCCGCCGATGCGCCGCGAGGTCGCGCAGGGATGACCCCGCCCGCACCGCTCACGCTGCGCATCCCCATGGCATGCTCGCCCACAGCGGCGGCGGCCTCCACGCATCGCGTGGATCCACGACTCCTCTTTTCTTCGAGCGATTCCGATGAGCACTGCAACCTTTGACTACGATCTGATCGTGCTTGGCGGCGGTTCCGCCGGCCTGGCCGGCGCCATCCGCGCGGCCCAGCACGGCAAGCGCGTGGCGCTGCTGGAACCCGGCGCGCTGGGCGGTACCTGCGTCAACGTCGGTTGCGTGCCGAAAAAGGCGATGTGGCTGGCGGCCGACCTGCACGAGCGCATCGGCCTGGCCAGTGCGATGGGCTTCGATGTGCCGGCACGCCCGGCGCTGTCGTGGAAGGAACTGGTGATCCATCGTCAGGCCTACATCACCAACATCCATACCAGCTACAACAAGCGCCTGGACGAAACCGGCGTGGTGCGCATCCCCGCGCGCGGCCAACTGGTCGACGCGCATACCGTGACCTGCAGCGATGGCGTGCGCTACAGCGCCGGACACATCCTCATCGCCACCGGGGCGCACCCGCAGCGGCCGGACATTCCCGGCGCGGAGCTGGGCCTGGTCTCCGATGATTTCTTCGACCTGCGCAGTGCGCCGGCCGAAGTGGCGATCATCGGTGGCGGCTACATCGCGGTGGAGCTGGCCGGACTGCTGCAGGCGCTGGGCAGCAGGGTCAGCCTGCTGGTGCGCGGCAACCGGCTGCTGGAGCGCTTCGATCATGAACTGACCGACCAGCTGGCCGAGAACCTGAAACAGCAGGGTGTGCGCATCTATTTCGACTACCGCCTGCGTGAACTGCAGCGCGACGGTGAGCGCGTGCGCGCCTTCGGCCATGACGGCCCGCTGGACAGCGTGTTCGATGCGGTGTTCTTCGCCACCGGCCGCCGTGGCAACAGCCGCGACCTCGGCCTGGAAGCGCTGGGCATCGGCATTGGCGAACACCAGCAGGTGGAAGTGGACGAGTGGCAGACCACGGCGGTGCCCAGCGTGCATGCGGTGGGTGACATTGCCGGCAAGGTCGGCCTGACCCCGGTCGCCGTGGCCGCGGCACGGCGCCTGATGGACCGCCTGTTCGGTGGTCACCCTGAAGCGAAGATGGATTACAGCAACGTGGCCAGCGTGGTGTTCTCGCACCCGCCGCTGGGCGCGGTGGGCATGAGCGAAGAAGAAGCACGTGCCTGCTTCGACCAGGTGACGGTCTACCACAGCCGGTTCCGGCCGATGCTGCAGGCGCTGGCCAACGGCACCCAGCGCAGCCTGTTCAAGATGGTCTGCGCCGGTGCCGAGGAGCGCGTGGTCGGCATCCACCTGCTCGGTGAAGCAGCCGATGAGATCCTGCAGGGCTTCGCGGTGGCGGTGAAGATGGGCGCGACCAAGGCCCAGTTCGACGATACCGTGGCCATCCACCCGACCTCGGCCGAGGAAGTGGTGCTGATGCGCTGATCTGCAGTTGCTGTAGCGCCGAGCCCATGCTCGGCTGCGCCCATCTGTAGAGTCGAGCCATGCTCGACTGCGGTGGGAAGTCAGTCGAGCATGGCTCGACTCAACAAGGCGGGCAGCGCGCCCGCGCATGCGACAATGCGCGTCCCCACATACCCCATGGCCGCCCCCTGCGGTCTGCCGTCGTCCTGATGTCCAACCCTTCCCCCCGCATCGCTACTGCCTCCCCGCGCATTGCCCTGGGCGGTATCGGCCTGGCGGCGGTGGGTGCCATCGCCGCGTCCGGCAAGGCCATCATCGTCAAGCTCGGTCTGCGCCACGGCGTCGATGCCACTACGCTGCTGGCCCTGCGCATGCTGATGGCGCTGCCGCTGTTCGTGCTGATGGCCCTGTGGTCGGCGCGGCGTGCCGAAACGCTGTCCTGGGCCGACCGTGCCCGCGTGCTGTGGCTGGGCTTCACCGGCTACTACCTGTCCAGCCTGCTCGATTTCCAGGGCCTGCAGTACATCAGCGTGACCCTGGAACGGCTGATCCTGTACTTGAACCCGACCCTGGTGCTGCTGATCAACGTGCTGCTGGCGCGGCAGCGCCCGGGCCGCTGGCAGGTCGCGGCGCTGGTGCTGAGCTACCTGGGCGTGCTGCTGGCCTTCGGCCATGATCTGCAGCGCGAGGGCGGGCAGATCATCGTCGGCAGCCTGCTGGTGCTGGGCAGCGCGCTCAGCTACGCGCTGTACCTGTTCGGCAGCGGCCAGGTGGTCGCGCGCATCGGTGCGGTGCGGCTGACCGCCTATGCCAGCTGCGTGGCCGGCGTGCTGGTGCTGCTGCATTTCGCCATCACCCATCCGCTGCCGCTGCTGTGGCAGGCACCGGCGCCGGTGCAATGGCTGTCGCTGGTCAACGCCACGGTGTGCACCGTGCTGCCGGTGCTGGCGATCATGCTGGCGGTGCAGCGCGTCGGCTCGTCGCTGGCCGCGCAGGTGGGTATGCTGGGGCCGGTTTCCACCATCGTGATGAGTCTATGGCTGCTCGACGAGCCGATGGGGCCGGCGCAGATCGTCGGCACCGTACTGGTGCTGATCGGCGTACTGCTGGTGACGCGCCTGCGGCGCTGACGCCGGAGCAGGCGCGTGACCGCATCCTGGCGGTGATCCGTGCGATCCCGCCGGGCCAGGTGCTGGGCTATGGCCAGGTGGCGATGCGTGCCGGCCTGCCCGGGCGCGCACGCCTGACCGCGCGGATCCTGGGCCAGAATGATGATCCGGACCTGCCCTGGCACCGTGTGCTGCGCTCGGACGGTCGCATCGCCATGGCCGAAGGCTCGGCCGGCTGGCGCGAGCAGTCGCAGCGGCTTCGCGCCGAAGGTGTGGTGGTCGAGAACGGCCGGGTGCGGATGCCGGCCATCGACCCGGCTGCTGCACTGGACGCGGCCCTATGGGACCCGGGCTGATCACCGCTGCCGTCTGAACGCCGGGCGCTGGGCGGTCGCGACGTTGCCGTAGTGCTGCGGCTATGATGGAGGCCGTTCCATGCAGGTGCTCCCATGTTCCCGCGACTGACCCCTGTCACCAAGGCGCTGCTGATCGCCAACGTGATCCTGTTCCTGCTGCAGCAGCCGTTCCTGCTTGGCATGCAGACCTTCGAGCCGTTCATGCTGCAGCCGCTGCAGCAGGGCTTCGATGCGTTCTCGCCGGGGAGCAACTTCCAGCCGTGGCAGTTGCTGACGTATGGCTTCCTGCATGCAGGCTTCGGCCACCTGTTCTTCAACATGATGCTGCTCTTCATGCTGGGCGCGCCGCTGGAACAGGTGTGGGGTGAAAAGCGCTTCCTGACCTACTACCTGGTGTGCGTCGCCGGTGCCGGTGTCTGCCAGTTGCTGGTGGGCACCCTGCTGGACAACCCCGCCACGGTACTGGGTGCATCGGGCGGTATCTTTGGCCTGCTGCTGGCCTACGGCATGATCTTCGGCAAACAGGTCATCCGGCTGATGTTCCCGCCGATCACGATGACCGTGCGTACCTTCGTGATCCTGATGGGCGTGACGGAAATCGTCATGGCCATGACCGGTTGGGAACCGGGCGTCGCCCATCTGGCCCATCTGGGCGGCATGCTGTTCGGCTGGCTGCTGATCCGCTACTGGCGTGGGCAGCCTCCCTTCAGCAAGCGCCGCCCCCCCGGCCCGCCCAAGCGCCCGAATCACCTGCGCAGCGTGAAGTGAGGCGCGTCGCGCCTCGCGTCACGCGGGTAGGTGTCGACCGTTGGTCCGCACGCTTTCACACCGTCACAGATCCCGCAACACCACCTGCGCGGCATTGTGCCCTGGCGCCCCGGTCACACCACCACCGGGATGCGTGCCCGAACCACACAGGTACAGCCCCGGCAGCGCACCGCGGTAGCCGGCCTGGCCGACCATCGGCCGTGCCGAGAACAGCTGATTGGCGCTGAGCGCGCCATGGAAGATGTCGCCGCCGATCAGGCCAAAGGTTCGTTCCAGATCCAACGGTGACAGCACCTGCCGGCCCAGCACGCTTCCGGCAAAGCCCGGCGCATGGCGCTCGACGGTGGCGATCATCAGGTCGGCCACCTCGTCCCGATGGTCATCCCAGTGCCGCCCACCGGGCAGCACCGGCGCTACGTGCTGGCAGAACAGGCTGGCCACATGCTGCCCGGGCGGGGCCAGCGAATCGTCCAGCGTGCTGGGAATCAACATCTCCACGATCGGTTCGCGCGACCAGCCATCGCGCCGTGCGTCCAGCCAGGCGCGGTCCATGTAGTCCAGGCTGGGCGCCATGATGATGCCGGCACTGAGGTGGTCGCCAGGGCCGGGCAGGGCAGTGAAGTCCGGCAGACGCGACAGCGCCACGTTCATACGGAATGTGCCTGAGCCGCAGCGCCACTGCGCCATGCGTTCACGCGTGGCCGACGGTACCTGCGCCGGCTCAAGCAGTTGTTCGTAGAGCAGCTTGGGATTGACGTTGGCGACCACGCTGCGCGCACGCAGGGTTTCGCCGCTGGCCAGCACGACACCGGCCACGCGCCCCTGCTCGATAAGCACGCGCTGCACACCCGCATCCACGCGCAGCTCCGCGCCGGCTGCGCGCGCTGCCACCGCGATGGCCTGGCTGATCGCGCCCATACCGCCGATGGCGTGGCCCCAGGCACCCTTCACGCCGTTGCACTGGCCGAACACGTGGTGCAGCAGCACGTAGGCACTGCCCGGCGTGTACGGGCTGGCGAAGTTGCCGACGATGCCATCGAAGCCGAACAGCGCCTTGATCGGTTCGCTCTCGAACCAGCGGTCCAGGTACTCGGCGGCCGACAGCGTGAACAGGTCCAGCAGCTCCTGCCGCAGCGACGCATCCAGCGAGGCCAGTTCGCGGCCCAGGCGCCCCATCTGCCACAGCGCGGGCAGGGCGCGCCATCCGCCGGCCACGCCGAGGTCGGGCGGCGCACGCAGCGCCCATGCACGCAGCACGTCGGCGAAGATCTCCAGCCGCGCTTCGTAGTCGGGCAGCCGCAGCGCGTCGCGCTCGGAGAATTTCGCCACCTCGGCCTGGGTACGGCCCGGTGCCGACAGCAGGTAGCGGCCATCGTCCAGCGGCAGGAAGTTGTTGGCTGGCCGGTTGATGATGCGCAGCCCATGCGCGTGCAGCTGCAGGTCGTCGATCACCTTCGGCTGCAGCAGCGATACGGTGTAGGACGCCACCGAGTTGCGGAAGCCGGGGTGGAACTCCTCGGTGACCGCTGCGCCGCCCAGCACGCCACGGCGCTCGAGCACCAGCACCTTCTTTCCAGCTTTGGCCAGGTAGGCGGCGCACACCAGTGCGTTGTGGCCACCGCCGACGATGATCGCGTCCCAGTGGCTCATGCGCCGGCAATCGCCGCTTCGATGGTGGCGATGTCGATTTTCTTCATCGGCATCATGGCGTTGAAGGCGCGTTTCGCCAGTGCCTTGTCCGGGCTGGTCACCGCTTCGATGAGCATGCGCGGGCTGATCTGCCACGACACGCCCCAGCGGTCCTTGCACCAGCCGCAGTCGCTCTCCTGGCCGCCATTGCCGACGATCGCATTCCACAGACGGTCGGTCTCGGCCTGGTCCTCGGTCTGGATCTGGAACGAAAACGCTTCGTTGTGCTTGAACGCCGGGCCGCCATTGAGGCCGACGCAGGCCACGCCGCAGACGGTGAACTCGACGGTGAGCACCGCGCCCTCCTGGCCGGCGGGGTAGTTGCCGGGCGCATGGTGCACGGCGGTCACCGCACTGTCGGGAAAGGTGCTGGCGTAGAAGGTGGCGGCTTCCAGCGCCTCCTTGTCGTACCACACGCAGATGATGTTCCTGACGATCATGATCGGCTCCGCAGCGGGCGAAGGCGCAGCGATAGCACGGGCGGTGTTAATGCGGGATCGTGCTGCACTGCAGGACCGCGCTACCATGCGATGGCAGAGCAGTTCCCTTCCATCGCAGTACGACAAGGACGACGCGTGAAGATCCTGATCCTCGGCGGATATGGGGTATTTGGAGGGCGCCTGGTGCAGCTGCTGGCGGACCTGCCGCAGCTGGAGCTGCTGGTGGCCGGGCGCACCCTGGCGGCGGCGCAGGCCTTCTGCGCGGACTACCGCGGCGAAGCGCGCGTGCGGCCGCTGCGGGTGGACCGGCAGGAGCTGGCGCCGACCCTGCTGGCCGAAGGGCCCGATCTGGTGATCGATGCGTCAGGTCCCTTCCAAGAGTACGGCAGCCAGCGCTATGCGGCCATCGAGGCCTGCATCGCCGCCGGCATCGACTATCTGGATTTCGCCGACGCCGCCGACTTCGTGTTCGGTGTCTCACAGTTCGACGCGCAGGCGCGCGCGGCCGGCGTCTACGTGCTGTCCGGGGTCAGCAGCTTCCCGGTGCTGACCGCCGCCGTGCTGCGGGTGATGGCCACGCGCATGGACATCCTCAGCGTGGAAGGCGGAATCGCGCCGTCGCCCTACGCCGGCATCGGCCTGAACGTGATGCGCGCGGTGGTCGGTTATGCCGGGTCACCGGTGAAGCTGCGTCGCGGTGGGCGTGATGGCCACGGCGTGGGCCTGGCCGAAAGCCGCCGCTTCACCGTGGCGGTGCCGGGCCGGATACCGCTGCGCAACCTGCATTTCTCGCTGGTGGACGTGCCCGACCTGCAGGTGCTGCCGCCGGAGCACCCGACGCTCACCGAAGTCTGGATCGGTGCCGGGCCGGTGCCGGAGATCCTGCACCGCATCCTCAACCTGCTGGCCAAGGCCCGCCAGCACCTGCGACTGCCGTCGCTGGAGCCGTGCTCGCGGCTGTTCTACGCCGTGCTGAACCTGATGAAGTTCGGCGAGCATCGCGGCGGCATGATCGTGCGCGCGCTCGGCGTGCGTGACGGCGCGCCGGTGCGGCAGAGCTGGCACCTGCTGGCCGAAGCCGATGACGGTCCCTACATTCCGTCGATGGCCATCGAGGCGCTGATCCGCAAGCAGCTTGCCGGCGAGCGGCCGGTGCCGGGCGCGCGCCCGGCAACGCACGCGCTGGAACTGACCGACTACGACCAGGTGTTTGCCGGCCGCACCATCCATACCGGTTTCCGCCAGGACATGCCCGGCGCCAGCCTGTACCAGCGCGTGCTCGGCGAGGCCTATTCGCAGTTGCCCGCAGCCGTGCAGGCCCTGCATGCGCCGGGTGCGGCGCGGTGCTGGCAGGGCAGGGCGCAGGTGCAGCGAGGCAATGGCCTGCTGTCGCGGCTGCTGGGCGTGGTGTTTGGTTTCCCGTCTGCGGGCGAGCAGGTGCCGGTCAGCGTCGCCTTTGCGCCGGAAGCGGGCGGCGAGCGCTGGACGCGCACGTTTGCCGGGCGCCGTTTCTCCTCACTGCAGACCGAAGGGCGTGGCCGCAACGAGGCGCTGCTGGTCGAGCGCTTCGGTGCCGTGTCGGTGGCGCTGGCCGTGGTGGTCGAGGGCGGTCGGCTGCAGCTGGTGCCGCGTCGCTGGTCGCTGCTGGGCATCCCGCTGCCGCGCGCGCTGCTGCCGGGAGATGACAGCTTCGAGTACGAAGTGGATGGACGTTTCGTGTTCGACGTGGAGATCGGTGCGCCGCTGGTCGGCCGCATCGTGCATTACCGGGGGACGCTGGAGCCGGCGTGAGGATTTCCGCTGCGTGCATGCAGCGGGTGTGTCGGAATCGGAATGGTGCGCTGTCGCTTCGGACACTGTCCGCTGCGCGTTGCCTATTCTTGGGTGACGTATTTCACCTGTCGTGAGGCGATCCGGGCAGCGATGCGAGCGGCTGCATGACCTGCTGAATCCTCAGCTTTTTCAAGCGCATGGCGGAGGGTTTGGCCTACGTCGAACGTTGGTCGTGACGTATTTCGCCCGATTCATCACCCGTTGCAGCACTGCCCCGCACGCCAGGTCCGTGCCTATAACGCTCCGGCAGTTCCATCACCGGAGAGAGTTCATGGCATTTGCATCCGCACATCGTGTGCTGAAGCGCAGCGCGCTTTCGGCAGTATTGTTTTCCATCATTGGCAGCGTCGCCGCGCAGAGCACCACCGGCACGCTGCATGGCACCGCCGCCGGTTCCGAAGGCGCGACCGTCGTCGCCCAGAGCGACAGCGGCCTGAAGCGGACGGCCGCCGTCGATGCGCAGGGACGCTACAGCTTCGGCGCGCTGCCGGTGGGTCGCTACAGCATCAGCCTGCAGCGCAACGGGCGCATCCTCGAACAGCGCGATGACGTGCAGCTGCGCGTGGGCAGCGGTACCGAAGTGAGCTTCGCTGCACATGGCCCGGCCACAACGCTGGAAGCAGTCAATGTCACCGCGGCGAACCTGTCGAAGATCGATGTGAGCCACACGGTCTCCAAGTCGGTCATCACCTCCGAGCAGCTGGACGTGCTGCCGCTGGGGCGCAGCGCTGAGTCCATCGCGCTGCTGGCGCCGGGCGTGGTGGCCGGCAGCGGTGCCTTCTCCAACGGATCGCGCTCGGTCCTCTCGTTCGGCGGCTCCAGCGTCACCGAGAACGCGTACTACCTCAATGGCTTCAACGTTACCAATCCACTCAACTACCTGGGTGGCATCAGTCTGCCGTATGGCTCCATCGACCAGCAGGAAACCTTCACCGGCGGCTATGGCGCGGCGTATGGCCGTTCCACCGGTGGTGTCATCAACCAGGTCGGCAAGCGTGGCACCAACGCGTGGCGGTTTGGCGCGCAGGTCACCTGGTCACCGGCCGGGCTGGCCGAGTCACCGGCATCGGTGAATTACCCGGACATGACCCTGCCGGAAGGATATGCCTACGAGAACGAGGGCAAGCCGGGCACGCTGTACCGCTACCGGCGCGGTGACAAGGCCGCCACGACCACCTACAGCGGTTATGTCAGCGGCCCGTTGATCGAAGACAAGCTGTTCATCCACCTTGCCGCCGAGTCGAACCGTCGCGAGGGGGTTGCAACCGCCAACGAGGCCGCCGCGCAGCAGGTGCGCAACCACTACGGTGTGGATACGCCGAAGTTCTACGGCAAGATCGACTGGAACATCAACGACAGCAACACGCTGGAATACACGCGCTTCCAGGACACGGATCGTACCGGCGGCTACTACCGGGAGTTCGACTACCAGACATTGTCCGAGGGGGATCGCACGGGCACCTTCCCCAACATCAGCAAATCGACCACCGACGTCGACATCTTCAAGTACACCGGCTACCTCAACGACGCGCTGACCTTCAGTACCGTGTGGGGGCGCGCCCGCACCAGCAACCTTGAGTTCAATCCGCTGAACTCGGGCAACCCCTACATCAGTGGCGCCGGCAACCAGGATCCCGCGTTGAACGGTGGTACGCCGATCCGCAACGACCAGCCCGATCTCTACAACAAGGCCCCGGATGCGGGCAGCACGACGCACGGGCTGCGCATGGACCTGCAGTACCGCATCGGCAACCATGAGTTGACCGCTGGCGTCGACAACATGACCTATCGGGCCAACAACGAAGGCCAGTCCATGACCGGCCCCGGCCATGCCTGGATCTATTCCCGCGGCAATCCCGGCGCCTCGCCCAGCCCGGGCTTCGGCATCGCACCCCCGGGAGGAAATGGCTACTTCGTGCAGAAGTACATTTTCTCCACCACCACCAGCATGTCGGTGAAGCAGCGGGCGTACTACCTGGAGGACCGCTGGCAGCTGCCGCCCGACTGGCTGCTGACGCTCGGCCTGCGCAACGACCGCTTCACCAACTTCAACAGCGATGGCCGCGCCTACGTGGAGAGCGGCGACCAGTGGGCGCCACGACTGGGCGCCAGCTGGGATGTTTTCGGTGACGCCTCGTTGAAGCTGTTCGCCAACCTGGGCCGCTACTACCTGGCCTTGCCCAACAGCGTGGCCATCCGTGGCGCTTCCGCATCGACGTACACGCGTGAGTACTTCACCTATACCGGCATCGATGCCAACGGCAATCCGACCGGTCTGACGCCGCTGGGGCCGGGGCCGGTGTCGGCCAATGGCGAGTATGGGCAGGCACCCGATCCACTGGCGGTGGCGCCGACCGACCTGAAGTCGCAGTACCAGGACGAACTGATCCTGGGCTTCGAGAAGACCTTGGGCAGCCGCTGGAACACCGGTGGCAAGGTCACCTACCGGCAACTGCAGTCGGCCATTGACGATACCTGCGATGCCGACCGCTTCGTCGACCGACTGGCAGGCATGGGGCTGGATGCCGACACCTTCGACCTGCCCGGTTGCGTGATCTTCAATCCAGGTGCCACCAACACGTTCCAGCTGCGGCACCGTGATGGCTCCGGCTACACGCCGGTCAGCATGAGTTCGACCGACTGGGGCTACGACGGCAAGAAGGCGAAGCGTCAGTATGTCGCGCTGGATGTGTTCATCGAGCACCCGATGTCCGACGGCTGGTACGGCCGCCTGGACTACACCTGGTCGCGCAGCTTCGGCAACACCGAAGGGCAGGTGAGATCGGATATCGGCCAGGGCGATGTGTCCAAGACCCAGGACTGGGATGCGGCGGCGTTGATGGAGTACGCCGGTGGCTACCTCGCCAATGATCGGCGGCACCAGTTCAAGGCGTTCGGCGCCTATCAGATCAATGACGAATGGACCGCATCTGCCACGGTGCGGGTGATGTCGGGCATGCCGAAAAACTGCCTCGGCTACTACGGCAGTGACCAGAGCGATCCTCTCAATGGTTACGGCTCGGCCTACCACTACTGCAACGGCAAGCCGTCGCGTCCCGGCGACGCGGGTCGGCAGCCGTGGACGGCGCAGCTGGATATGGGCGTGATGTACCGCCCCGGGTTTGCTGACAACCGGCTGGGCCTGGGCCTGAACGTCTTCAACGTGCTCAACCAGCGGCGCCAGCTTCAGTCGACCGCCAAGTACCAGACCGGGCCGGACACGGTCTCCAACCTCTACGGCATGGGCAACTACTTCATGGCCCCGCGGACGGTGCGCCTGAGCGCTTCCTACGACTTCTGACCTGCGCGAACAACGGCTCTCTCTCTCCGCAAGGGTTGGCTTGGCCCTGATCCGTCAGGGCCCTTTTTCCAGCGACCTGCCCTGCACGGATCCACGGCAGGCACGGATACCCGGTCATACCAGCGAAGGCGCCCCAGGGCGCCTTTTTCGTTGTCGTCTCGCCCTGCCGCCCGCTGCGGGAAATCGAAAGTAAATGATCGGCGGACCTTTCGGGATCAGCGCGCCCGCGCCGCGCATAAGCGGTCAAATGAATGCTGGAATGTCTCAGTTAAATGAAATGTAAATGAATGTTTTGATTTGTATCAAAACAAAGTCAATAAAATCAAACACATAAAATATTGTCCGGTAGGCCTTGCAAGTTAAACTTTTATGAAATTAATATCCTATTCAGCTGTTTTCATGATCGAACATCGATGCAGCGAGCCTGAAACGTAAGTGTGTCTTTTCACGAAACAAGGAAATTCCATGACCTACAGCAAGACGGCCATCCGGCTGAAGCGCACGGCACTGGCCGTTGTCCTGACCTCGTTCGTCGGCGCCGCAGCGGCGCAGAGCACCACCGGTTCCCTGTATGGCAACGCCCCGGCCGCTGCAGGCGCCACGGTGGTCGTGCAGAGCGATTCGGGTCTCAAGCGAAGCGCCAACGTCGATGCAAACGGCCGCTACACCCTGGGCTCGCTGCCGGTGGGCCGTTACTCCATCAGCCTCGAGCGTGACGGGCAGGTGGTCGAGAAGCGTGACAACGTGCTGCTGAAGGTCGGCGTCGGCACGGAAGTTTCCTTTGGCCAGTCCGCCACCGGCGGCGCCACCAACCTCGACGCAGTGAACGTCACTGCAGCCAACATTCCGAAGATCGACGTGACCAACACGGTCTCCAAGTCGGTCATCACCTCCGAACAGCTGGACGTGCTGCCGCTGGGCCGCAGCGCCGAAGCCATCGCGCTGCTCGCGCCGGGCGTTGTCGCCGGCAGTGGTGAGTTCTCCAATGGTTCGCGCGCGGTGCTGTCGTTCGGTGGCTCCAGCGTCACCGAGAACGCCTACTACCTCAACGGCTTCAACGCGACCAATCCGCTCAGCGCGATGGGTGGTGTCAGCCTGCCGTACGGCTCGATCGACCAGCAGGAGACCTTCATGGGTGGCTACGGTGCGGGCTACGGCCGCTCCACCGGTGGCGTGATCAACCAGCTCGGCAAGCGCGGCACCAATGAATGGAAGTTCGGCTTCCAGACCACCTGGTCGCCCGACTCGCTGGCGGAATCGCCGCGCGACATCTACTACCCCAATCACACTGCGCCGCAGGGGTTCGAGCTCGAGGATGATACCGGCACCGTGGCCGGCTCCCTGTATCGCTCGCGCAAGGGCGACAAGGCGACCCGCACCTCCTACAGCGGCTATGTCAGCGGCCCGCTGGTCGAGGACCGTCTGTTCATCCATCTCGCCGCCGAGAAGGATCGCACTGAAGGCGTTTCCACCAGCGCCGGTGAAGCCGCGCAGCAGGTCCGCAGCCATTACGCCTACGACACGCCGAAGTTCTACGGCAAGATCGACTGGAACATCAACGACAGCAATACGCTGGAGTACACCCGGGTCGAGAACACGGACCGCTATGGCGCCTACTACCGTGACTTCGACTACGAGACGATGAGCGAGGGCGAGCGCAACGGGACCTTCGCCAACACGACCAAGCTCAAGGACCAATTCGACGTATTCAAGTACACCGGCTACCTGACCGATGACCTGACCCTGAGCGCCGTGTGGGGCCGCAGCAAGGAAAGCAACCTGGAGTTCAATCCGCTCGATTCGGCCAACGCCTACATCAGCGGTCCGACCAACCAGGATCCGTCGATCACCGGCGGCACGCCGATCCGCAACGACCAGACCGCGCTTTACACCAAGGCGTCGGATGCTGGCAGCAAGACCCGCGGCCTGCGTGCGGACCTGCAGTACCGCATCGGCAGCCACGAGCTGACCGCCGGCATCGACAACATGACCTACCAGGGCAACAGCGAAGGCCAGGCCATGACCGGCCCGGGCTACGCGTGGATCTATTCGCGCATCGCACCGGGTTCGTCGCCGGCGCCGGCCTTCGATATCTCCGCGCCGGGTGGTGATGGGTACTACGTGCAGAAGTACATCTTCTCCACCACCACCAGCATGTCGGTGGAGCAGAAGGCCTACTACCTGGAAGACCGCTGGCAGGTCAGCCCGAACTGGCTGCTGACCCTGGGCCTGCGCAATGACAAGTTCACCAACTACAACAGCTCGGCCATCGCCTATGTCGAGAGCGGTGACCAGTGGGCGCCGCGCCTGGGCGCCAGCTGGGATGTCTTCGGTGATTCGTCGATGAAGGTGTTCGCCAACCTGGGCCGCTACTACCTGGCCCTGCCGAACAGCGTGGCCATCCGTGGCGCGTCGGCATCGACCTATACCCGTGAATACTTCACCTACGGTGGCATCGATGCCAACGGCAACCCTACCGACCTGACAGCGCTGGGCCCGGGCCCGGTGTCGACCAACAACGAGTATGGCGTTGCGCCTGACCCGCTGTCGGTGGCGCCGACCGACCTGAAGTCGCAGTACCAGGACGAGTTCATCGTGGGCTTTGAGAAGACCCTGGGTTCGTCCTGGAACTCTGGTGCCAAGTTCACCTATCGTCGCCTGCAGGCAGCAATCGACGACACCTGCGACTCCGACCAGATCTACGCCAAGCTCGAGTCGATGGGTATCGATTCAAGCGGCATGGAAGTGCCGGGCTGCGTGATCTTCAACCCGGGCAAGACCAACACCTTCATGGTCAAGCACGCCGATGGTTCGGGCTACACCCCGGTGCAGATGAGCTCGTCGGACTGGGGTTACAACGGCAACAAGGCCAAGCGCAGCTACGTCGCCGTCGATCTGTTCATCGAACATCCGCTGAGCGACAAGTGGTACGGCCGCCTGGACTACACCTGGTCGCGCAACTTCGGCAACACCGAGGGCCAGGTCAAGTCGGACATCGGCCAGGACGACGTGTCCAAGACCCAGGACTGGGATTCCTACTACCTGATGGAGTACGCCGGTGGCTACCTGGCCAACGATCGTCGCCACCAGCTGAAGGGCTACGGCGCGTATCAGTTCAACGATGAGTGGACGGCGTCGGCCACCATGCTCATCTCGTCGGGCATGCCGAAGAGCTGCCTGGGCTACTACGGTGCGGATGGCAGCGATCCGATCGGCTATGAGTCTGCGTACCACTACTGCAACGGCCAGCCGTCGCGTCCGGGTGATGCCGGCCGCCAGCCCTGGACCTATCGCCTGGACCTGGGCGTGATGTATCGCCCGACCTTTGCCGATCACAAGCTGGCCTTCGGCCTGGACGTGTTCAACGTGCTCAACCAGCGTCGCCAGCTGCAGTCCGATCCGTCGTATGAATCCGGTCAGCACACGATCTCCAACACCTATGGAATCGGCACCTACTACACCGCGCCGCGCTCTGTTCGCCTGACCGCGTCCTACGACTTCTGATGTAGAAACCGCTCTCTTTCAGCAGGACATTTGACCCCGGCATCTGCCGGGGTCTTCTTTTTGTAGGCGCCGCCGACGAAAAAGGCGCCCTCAGGCGCCTTTTCCGTTACCGCACCACGGCCAGGCTCAGCGCCAGACCTTGATCTGCTCGGCGTCGGTGCGCTGCATCGGCTGGCCGGCCTTGCAGCTGAAGGTCGCGCCGAAGGCCGGCAGGTTCGACAGCGGGCCGTTGGTGCGCCAGCGACCCGGTGCACGGATGTCGGCGGTCAGGCGGCGTGCGGCCTCGTTCGGCGACAGCTGCTGCGGCCACAGGGCGGCCCAGGCGCGGAAGAACCCCTGCTGCTGCGCCGGCTTGGCCTTCGGTTCCTGCGCGGCATACGCCGCCCAGGCCAGTTCCAGGCCGGCGATGTCGGCCAGGTTCTCTTCCTGGGTCAGCGTGCCATTGACCTTGGCACCCTTCACGCCAGGGAATTCATAGGCGCCGTACTGCGCGGCCACGCGGCTGCCGAGCAGGGTCCAGGCGGTCTTGTCGGCCGGGGTCCACCAGCTGCGCAGTTCACCCTTGGCATCGACCAGGGCGCCCTTGGCGTCGACGGCACGGTTCAGTTCGTGGCCGACCAGGCCACCGAAGCTGCCGAACTTGTCGGCGGCGTCGGCCTTGGCGTTGAACACCGGGCCCTGCAGGATCGCGGCAGTGACGATCAGGCGGTTCTGCGCCAGGTCGTAGGCCAGCGACGGCTGCTGCGGCAGCACGTCCCAGCGACGGTCGGCGTTGCCCTTGCCGATGCGCTTCATTTCCTCGCGATGGCGCCAGGTCGAAGCGATCAGCATGTTGCCGCCGAACGAGCCACGGCCCATCGGCTGCACGCTGTAATCCAGGTCGCGCAGCGGGGTGCCGATCTCGATCTTCAGTGCGGCCAGCTTGGCCTGTGCTTCGGCCTTGGCCTCGGCGCTCATCCAGGTGCTGTTCTTGACCGCCTCGATCTGCACTTCGCGCACCTTGTCGACGATCCACGCTGCCTGGCGGCGATCTTCGGCGGACAGGTAGCGGGCGGCGTACTCGCGGCCGACCATCGGGCCGGCGGCCACGTTGATGGCATCCAGCACGTTTTCCCAGCGCTGTGCGGGCAGGGTTTCACCGCGCAGCACGCGGCCGCGGAATTCGAACTCGGCGTCGCGGTAGGCCTTGGACAGGTACGGTGCCATCGAGTCACCCACGCGCCAGCGCAGGTAGGCCTTCCACTGCTCCGGCTTGAGCTTGGTGACCATCGTGTCGAGCTGCTTGAACAGGCCCGGGTCGGCCAGCGAGACCAGGTCGTCGTTCACGCCCTGCGCCTTCAGGAAGGCATCCAGCTGCAGGTTGCGGTAGCGGCTGTTGAGATCCTTGTTCGAGATCGGCGCGTAGTTGTTGAACGGATTGTTGATGCCGGCCAGCGACTGCGCGTTGCGCGCCAGTTCGGTTTCCAGTTCGATCACCGACTGCGACTCGGCATCCAGCTTGGCTGCCGGGGTGCCGGTCAGGGCCAGGATCTGCTTGACGTAGTTGCGGTAGCGGCCCATCAGGGCGACGGTGTCGGCGTCGGTACGGGTGTAGAACGCCGGGTCGGGCAGGCCCATGCCGCCCTGCATGAAGTAACCGATGTGGCGGTCCAGCGCCTTCAGGTCCACGTCCGGGCCGAAGTTGAAGGCCACCGGGATGCCGACCTGGTGCAGTGCGGCGATCGAGGCCGGGACGTCCTTGGCCTTCTTGATCGCGTTGATGCGGGTCAGCAGCGGGGCGATCGGGTTGGAGCCATCGGCTTCCACCGCGGCTTCGTCCAGGCCGCTGGCCCAGAAGTCGCCCAGCAGCTTCTGCACGTTGCCCTGCGGCGCTTTCATCGAGGCGTCCAGCAGTTCACGCTGCTGCTGGCGGCTGCGGTCGACCAGCTGGCCCAGCGCGGTGGCGGCGCCGGACTGCGGCACCGGGTTGGCCTTCAGCCAGTCCGCGTTGGTGGCATCGTAGAAATCGCTGCACTGGGCGCTGACGGCGGGGGCGCGCACGGCCTTCTTCTTGGCGGCGAACGCATCGTGGGTCGGGACCAGGGTCGCCAGGCTGATACCCAGGGCGACGGCAAGCGGACGGAAATTGGGCATGTAGAACGAATCCGTGATGGATTGAGGGCGGGCGAACTATAGCAAGCCGTGCATGGACACGGGATGCACGCGTCACGCGGCGTTCGCCGGGCATGGCCCGGCGCTACCGGGTGGTGTGCATGCAAAAACAAAGGCCCGGGAAATCCCGGGCCTTTGAGGGGTCACCTTTGCGTCAGCCGCGGCTTACCAGATCACCACCTGCTGGTCGCCGGTGCGGGCCATCGGCGAGCCGGCCTTGCACTGGAACGCAGCGGCGAAGGTCGGCAGGTTCGACGGCGCACCCATGGCGCGGAACTGCGCCGGGGCGTGCGGGTCGGTGGCCAGGCGGACCTTGGCGTTTTCCGCGGTGTACTTGGTGCGCCACACGGTGGCCCAGTTGAAGAAGAAGCGCTGGTCGCGGGTGAAGCCGTCGACCTTGGGATCTTCCTTGCCGGCGGTAGCCTTCTGCAGGGCGTCGTAGGCGGTGGCCAGGCCACCCAGGTCGGCGATGTTCTCGCCCAGGGTCAGGTGGCCGTTCACTGCCTGGCCGTCGACCTTGTACTGGTCGAACTGCTTGACCAGCTTGCCGGTCAGGCCTTCGAAGTTCTTCTTGTCAGCCGGGGTCCACCAGTCTTCCAGGTTGCCGCTCGGCCCGAAGCGTGCGCCCTGGTCGTCGTAACCGTGGGTCATTTCGTGGCCGATCACCGCGCCGATGCCGCCGTAGTTCAGCGCGTCGTCGGCCTTCGGGTCGAAGAACGGCGGCTGCAGGATGGCGGCCGGGAACACGATCTCGTTCTGCAGCGGGTTGTAGTAGGCATTGACCGTCTGCGGGGTCATGCCCCACTCGGTCTTGTCCACCGGCTTGCCGACCTTGGACAGGTTGAACTTGTAGTTGAACTCGTTGGCCGCGCGCACGTTGCCCAGGTAGCTGTCGCGCTGGGTCTGCAGGCCGGCCCAGTCACGCCACTTGTCCGGGTAACCGATCTTCGGGGTGAAGGTTTCCCACTTGGCGATGGCCTTGGCCTTGGTTTCGTCGCTCATCCAGCTCAGGCCCTGAATGCGTTCCTTCAGCGACGCGGCCAGGTTCTTCACCAGTTCTTCCATCTTCGCCTTGGCTTCCGGCGAGAAGGCGACCTTCACGTACAGCTGGCCGAAGGCTTCGCCGGCATCGTTCTCGATGGTGCCCAGCACGCGCTTCCAGCGCGGCTTCTGTTCCTTCTGGCCATTGAGGGTCTTGCCGTAGAACTCGTAGTTCTCCTGCACGAACGCATCGGCCAGGTACGGCGAGGCGCCGTCAACGGTGTGGAAGCGCAGGTAGGCACGCCAGACCGACGGATCGGTGTCGCCCAGTGCCTTGCTCACTTCCTCGTGGAAGGCCGGCATGGCCAGCGAGAACTTCTCCGGCGCGGCAACGCCCTGCGACTTGAAGAACTCGGTCCAGCTGAAGTTCGGGGTCAGCTTGTCGGCGTCGGCCAGGGTGAGCGGGTTGTAGAACAGCTCCACGTTGCGCGACAGTTCCACGCGCGACTTGGAGGCCTTGGCCAGGCGGGTCTCGAACTTGACCACGTCCTCGGCCTGCTTGGCGGCGTCGGCAGCGGCCACGCCCGACAGCTCCAGCACCTTGGCGACGTGCGCCTGGTAGGCCTTCAGCTTGTCGGCGTTCTTGGCATCGGTGTAGTAGGTGGTGTCCGGCAGGCCCAGGCCGCCCTGGCTGGCGTAGGCCATGTTCACGGCCGAGTTCTTGAAGTCCGCTTCGGCGCCGAAGCCGAACAGGATGTTTTCACCCTTGGCGGCGCTGGTGCGCAGGTAATCGGCGATGGCGGCCTTGTCCTGCAGGCCGTCGATGGCGGCCAGGTCGGCCTTCAGCGGCTCGATGCCTTGGGCGTTGATCTTGGCCTCGTCCATGCCGGTGGCCCACAGGTCGCCGACGATCTTCTCGATGTGGTTCGGGTTCTTGACCTGGGCGACCTGCTCGGCCAGCTGGTGCTGCACCGCTACCGAACGCTCGTCGAGGATGGTGAAGGCGCCCCAGCTGGTGCGGTCGCCCGGAATCTCATTGGCGGCCAGCCACTTGCCGTTGACGTAGTCGCCGAAGGCGCCGCAGGCGTCCAGCTTGCTGTCCAGGTCACTGGCCTGGAAGGCGTTGTAGGCCGGCAGCTTGGCTTCGTCGAGCGTGTAGGCGGTGGCCTGCTCGGTGGCGGCCGGCGTGGAGGCGGCGGCGTCCTTTGCCGGGGTATCGGTCTTGCCGCAGCCGACCAGCGCGGCCGAAACGGCCAGGGTCAGCAGCACGATCTTGGGAGTACGGGTCACTTGTATGGCCTCCAGGCCGAGTGAGTCAGGGAAGGGCCGCAGGACGGCCGTGGGCCGAACGATACGCCGCCGGCCCGTCATGCAAGGGTGTCGAAGGTCATGACCGATGGCAAGGCCACAAGCCACACCGTTGCCCGCTGGCAAGCGGGCAGGATCGGCACACTGTCTTGACCTGTCCGATTGCGGTTCAGTTCCCGCCGGGGATCGGTTCAGGCTGGCGATCTTCGGTCACCGGCTCCGGTGCATCCACCTGCGGAGAAGTCTGGGGGATTCGGCTTTCCTGCTCGCCCGGCAGTGGCACCTGGGAGACGCTACCCACATCCACGCGCGCCACCCGGGGGGTCGACCAGATGCTGTCCTGCCATTGGCGGTACTGCGCCGGTTCCCAGTAGCGACTGTCATAGAACTTGGTGCCATCGATCTGCTCGCTGGTGCCGTTAGGGCCCGGCACAAGAATCTTGATGTTGCCGGCAAAGCCGGTGCGGCTGCCGGTCATCCGCTTCTGTTCACGGCGCATGGCCAGGGCCAGGCGCGGGTCGGCAGCGGCATCACCAAAGCGTGCGTAGACCGCCTCGCCCTGATTGATTGCCTGCGTGCGCTCGTCCTCGGCCAGGGCAGCCCAGTACCGCTCGCGCAGCTCCAAGAAGCCCTTGTAGCCGCGCTCGGCGGCCAGATCCATCCAGACGTAGGCCAGAGGGCGGTTCACGGCGGTGCCTGTGCCGTTCCACAGCATCTCGGCCACCATGGCCTGTGACACCTTGTCGCCGTAGTAGCCTGCGCGCTGGAAGAAGGTAAAGGCGGCGGCCTGGTCGTTCGCCCTCTGTTTCTCCATGCCCAGCATGCGGAAGCGCAGGTCAGGATGGCCGTTCAGGAAGCCGGCACTGATCATCAGCGGGTCTTCGGTGGGGTCGCTGGGCAGAGGCGCGGGCGCCTTCTTCGCAGGGGGAGCCGCGGGGGCGGCGACGGGCAGCGCCAGTGCCAGCAGCAGTGGCACGAACAGCGGGTAACGCGATTTCATGTTCATCATTCCCTGATTGAAGCCAGAAGTGAAGGACCCAGCCGGATCCTCCACCAGAGACTGCCACATCGCATGCGGCGTTGGTCACTATGCCAAAGGAAAGGGGCATGCGGGGCGGTTGCTCCGCCCCGCGACGGTCACCGCGCAGCGCTACCTGCTCCGATATGGCGGTTGAAGAAGTCCAGCATCTTCGTGTACAGGTTTACCCGCGCCGCTACATCGTAGAAACCGTGCATCTCGCCGGACTGGATGATGACGCCCTCTGGTGCATTGCCTGCGTCGGTCAGCGCCTTGGCCATCAGTTCGGTCTGCTCGGGTACCGCACGCACGTCGCGTGCACCGGCGGCCAGGAACACAGGAATCTTCACTTCACTGGCGCGGCGGGCGGGCGAGGCCTTGTTCCACTCGGCAGCATCGGTGCCATGGGTGCGGCGCAGGTAGCGCTGGCCGGACTCACGCTGTGGGATGTCGCCCTTCTTGAACAGCATGTCCACGTCATATACGCCAACGTAGCCGAAGGCGCACTTGAAGAGGCCTGGCTCGCGGATGGGCGCCATCAGTGCAGAGTAGCCACCGAAGCTGCCGCCATAGATGCACAGGCGGTCCTTGTCGGCCACCCCCTGGTCGATGGCCCAATGCGTGGCATCGAGGATGTCGTTCTGGATGCCTTCAGCCCACTGCCGGTGCCCGGCTTCTTCGAAGGCCTTGCCATAGCCGCCGGAGCCCCGGAAATTGACCTGCAGCACTGCATAGCCACGGCTCGCCAGCAGCTGCGCCTCGGAATTGAAGCCCCAGTTGTCTCGCGGGCCGATCGGGCCGCCGTGCGGATTGACGATCATCGGCAGGCGCTTGCCCTGCGCCCCTTGGGGAATGGTCAGGTAGCCATGCAGCGTCTGGCCGTCCCGTGCCTTGACGGTGAACGGGGTGACGCTGGCCATGCGCTTGGGATCGAGCCAGTCACGGCCCTGCAGCAGGAAACGGGCCTGGCCGCTCTTGCGGTCAAACAGATACAGCTCGCCCGGATTGGTGTCGCTGTAAACCGAAAGCAGGATGCGGTTGCCATCTTCTGTGGAACTGGAGAACTGCACCATCTGCCCCGGAAATGCCTCGGCCAGCGATTGGTACAGCGCAGCATCGGGGTGGTCCTCGTCCAGCAGGGTGACCTTGGGGCTGCCTGCTTGGTTGACGACGCCGATCAGGCGCTTGTCATCGGTGCTCCACATCATCTGCGAGACTTCGCTGACCGGGTCCTGGAACAGCTTCTGGAACCGGCCGCTGGCAGTGTCCAGCGTGCCGATTGCCGGCGGAGCCTTGCCATCATCCTGCTCCGCGTAGACCGTACCGTCGGCGCTGGTGCGCAGCACACGCAGATGCTGGCCGTCGGACTTGGAGGCGTTGATCAACGTCCAGGCGGTGCCGTCGCGGCGGTACAGCTCGCTGCGCTCATCATATTCACCGCTTTCATCGCGGCTGGAACTGCAGACCGCGAAGCGCGGTTCCTTGGCGCCATCCAGCGCGATGTCGCAGTTTTCCTTGGGCGCGCGTGCCAGCGGCGAGCGCCTGCCGCTGATCGTGTCCACACTCACCACTTGGGTGCCAGCACCTTCGGATGAGCGCGGGTAGCGGACCTGCATGATCACGTTCTGGTCATCGCCGCGCAGCGTATCCAGCAGCGAATAGGATTCGTTGCCCACGCTCTTGCTGCGCTGGGTGGCATCACGCGTGCCGTAGAAGATCACCGGACGGGCCAGGCTGCCGTCAGCATTGACCGCGAACCATTCCCCGGTGGGGAAGGGCTGGGCGTAGCCACCCTGCTTCTTGACCGCGTTGAACATGATGCGTTCGGGCGAGATCCAGTAGAACGAGCCAACGCTTTTTTTGTCCGGCAGCTGGTTGACCTTGAGCACCTTCAGATCGCTGGTGCGCAGGATGGTGAGCACGTCCTGATCGCCCAGATCGACACTGATGGCGAGGTAGTCACCATTGGGAGAGATTCTGGCCGAGCTGTAGCTGGCGTGCTTGGCGAAGTCTTCGATTGAATAGGCCGTCGGCGTATTTGCAGGGGCGGCCAGCAAGGGGGTGGGGAGGGCGGCGGCGAGTGCGAGCGCCAACGGCACCATCAGCGAGGTCTTCATCATGATCAGGGGTCCTTGTCCTGGCCGGCGGTGCTGACGGCCGGGTTCGAAAAAAGGAAAGCCCGGTTCAAGCCCGGGCTTTCCCATGCGTTCCTACCTCATGCAGCGAGGATCAGAACTTGTACTGCAGGCTCATGTAGAAGCGACGGCCCAGCGGATCTGCGCCAATGAACGGGTCGTAGAACGGATAGGTCGTGTTGCTGTTGTCCTTGCGGTACTGGTTGTCGAACACATTGACGACCTGGAAGGTCGCCAGCACGTTCTCGCCGAACTTCTTGCCCACGCTCAGGTTCCACAGGAAGTACGGCGCCAGGCGACGCGAGTAATCACCGCCTGCGGAGTTGGTGCCATCGGCTTCGGCATAGCTGAAGGCCGAGCCGTAGCGGGTGCCGAACACGGTGGTTGCCCAGTCGCCCTTGGTCCAAGTCAGGCTGCCGCGGGCGCGGCTGCGCTCGGGGTTGAAGTACTCCGGCGGCAGATCGCGGTAGTCGATCAGGTCGTCGTCGGCGGTCTGCTTGTACTTGTTGGTGAGCGTCAGCGAGTAACCCAGGTCAACGTTGAAGCGGCCCCAGCGGTCGGTGTCCAGCGCGTACTTGTAGCTTGCATCGATACCGCTGGTGTCCTGCAGGGCGGTGTTGATGTAGGCGTTGTTGATGCGCTGGATACGGCCGTCATCCGGCGAGCCGGGCAGGTTGGTACGGGTGATCAGGCCCAGCACGTTCTGGCAGACCGAGGCACTCGGTACCGAGCGGCCGTCGCTGGCGGTGCCCAGTCGGCAGGCCGCTTCGGCGCGCAGCAGGTAGTCGTTGCTCAGCTGCGCAGCGGCGTCTTCCAGGCGGATGCGGTAGTAGTCCACCGTCAGCGACATGCCATCGGTAATGTCGTAGACGAAGCCCGCGCCCCACGACTTGCCCTTTTCTTCGGTCAGGTTCGGGTTGCCGGCCACCAGGGTCTGCACCGAGTACTTGGTCGGATCGCTGGTCGGGGAGTTGCACTGGGTGCGGGTACGCGGGCCCTGGGCAGCGCCCGGACCGGTACCGGAGCGGCAGGAGTACTCGTCCAGCTCGGTGGTGTAGGAAGCGGCACCGCCGGCGTAGATCAGCTGCATGTCCGGCGCACGGAAGCTGGTGGCATAGCTGCCGCGCAGCAGCAGGTTGCTGAACGGACGGAATTCCAGGCCCAGGTTGTAGGTGGTGGACGCATCGACCGAGGAGATGTCGTCGTACTTGTCGTAGCGCGCTGCGGCGTTGAGGCTCAGATTGCTGAAGATCGGCACGCGGAACTCGGCACCTGCAGCATAGCGGTCGCGGGTGCCGTGGGTCTCACCCGAGCTGGTCAGGTTGTAGATGGTCTGGCTGTCGATCGGACGCAGCTGGTCGGTGCGCGGGTCGCTCACCATGTCCATCTTCTGGCGGTTCCATTCCAGCACGCTGGCGAAGCCAACGGCACCGGCCGGCAGCTCGAACAAATCGCCGCTGACGTTGAAGGCGGCGTTCGCCACGCTGGTTTCCGAACGGTTGATCACGCGGGTCGCGAAGGACCGGTAGATCTCCGGGGTGATCGGCGAGGACCAGCGATCCAGGTTCAGACGGTGGATCGGATATACGCCCGCACCGGTACCGGCGGCGTTGCTGTAGCCCAGCACCGGGCCCAGGAAGTAGTCATGCACCGACTGCGCGAGCAGGCGCGGGCGATCCATTTTGTAGTTGTAGTAGCCATAACCACCGGTGGCTTCCCAGTCGAAGCGGTCGGCGAAGGTGCCGCGTACGCCGGCAGCGAAGTCGTAGGTGTATTCGTCGTACTTGGTGCTGGCCGCGTCATTGCCACCCAGTTCGGCGGCGGTGAAGACACGCTGCAGCTGCACGATGTCGCGCAGGCCGGCATCGTAGTAATAGGCGCTGGTGGAGCCATTGGACAGGATGTTGAACTTGTCGCCCGAGGTGCCCCAGAACTCCGTGCCGGCACTGGCCTTGGCGCTGGTGGTGTAGTAGTTGACGCTGGCCCAGCCCTGGGTGGTGTCGGTGAAGTCGAAGGTGCCGTAGCCGTAGGCAGAGTAGAACTGGCGCTGGTTGGAGATCGAGCGCGCCGCGTTGCTGTCATAGGAGCCGCAGTAGGTACCGCGGGCGTTGGTGGTCACCGTGGTGAAGCCCAGTGCGTCGCACTTGGCCTGGCCCGGGTAGTAGGCATTCTGGTTGACCGGGCCGTTGGCCGAGGCCAGGCCGCGGATCGCGATCAGCGACAGGCCCGGGTTGGCGGTCGAGCCCAGCGGGCCCTCACGCAGATCCGACAGGAACTCACGCTGGTTGGCATAGACCGCCTCGCGATCGCTGTACTGCAGGGCCCAGACGGCGCTCCAACGATCGCCGGTACGGCCGCCGGTCAGTTCCAGGTTGACCGTGTCACCGCCGCCCTCGGCAGTGGTGCCGGTGGTCAGGCGGACCAGGTTGCCGTCGTAATGCTCGCGCAGGACGATGTTGACCACGCCGGCCACCGCGTCGGAGCCGTAAATGGCCGAGGCGCCGCCGGTCAGTACTTCAACGCGCTCCACGATGCTGCTCGGGATGGAGTTGATGTTGGCGACGTTGTTGTCGCGGTTGTACGGCTGCGGGTACTGCGCGGGGCGACGACCGTTGACCAGGGTCAGGGTGTAACCGGGGCCCAGGTTGCGCAGATTGACGACCTGCGCGTTGGGGGTGAAGCCGGTCACGGCCAGATCGCCGGTGAACGAAGAGGTGGTGTTCTGGGTCAGCGTCTGCAGCATGTCGCCGACGGTCTGGAAGCCTTCACGGTCAATGTCCGTGCGGGTGATGACGGTGACCGGAGCCGGGCCTTCCACGTCCGCGCGCTTGATGCGCGAGCCGACGACCGAAACGCGGTCCAGGTTGGTGGCGTTCTTGCCACCGGCTTCGTTGCCGGCTTCCTGGGCAAAAGCGGGCGAAACGACGGCTGCCAGCAGGGCGGACGTCAGAGCAAAGCTCAGCGGGTGGCGGCTGAGCGCCTTGCGGATGGTCATGGATGGATCCCCTGATGTATCAATTCTCGACAGGCGCGTAGGCCTGTCGTCCCTGTAGGGCGTTTCGCCCCGTTCTCTAACCGGCTTCACAAGCCGATGGGTCGACGTTAACACGACCTTAACTTGCCGTGTCAACTGTTCACGCTCTCGTCATGAAGCCAAGGTAGGCAAAGTGCTGATTTGGATGGATTTTTGACCCAACGCTTTGATTTCAAATGAAAGGTTTTGCTGCGCGGCAGGCCGTTGTGGCCCCTGTATACAGTGGATACGGTTCCCGATGTTCAGCCGGCAGTTCGGGTTGTGACGACGGACGGAAGGGGTGGCCGCCATGGCGGCGCCTGCGGGCCGGCCACGCGGGTAAAAAAAAGCCCCGCCGAAGCGGGGCCAGTGCCAGTCATCCCTGTAGCGTCGCGACGCTTACTTGGCGCCGAAGTCGTACTGCATCTGGGCATAGATCGCCCGGCCGTACGGGTTGTAGAGGCTTTCGTTGTACGGTGCGTTGATGTTGCCGCCGAAGCTGTGGCGCTGGCTCGACGGGTTCTTGTTGAACACGTTGTTGACCATCAGCGACAGGGTCAGGTTGTCCATCGCGCGGTAGCTCACGCTCAGGTTGTAGGTGGTGTACGAGCCCCACTTGCCGGCCTTGTAGCCGGAGGAATGGACGTAGTCGTAGCCTTCGCCCAGGTACGCCATGTAGTTCGGGGTACGGCCGATGTAGTTGTAGTAGAGGGTGGTGGTCCACTGGTTCTTTGCCCAGCCAACCGAACCATCGGCACGCACCTTGGCGAAGGCCTGGTAGTTCCACATCGCATACGGATCGCGCAGCAGGTCCAGGTAGTCATCGCCGATCTGCGGCTGCAGTTCGCGCTTGAGGATGTTGGTGTAGTTGCTGGCGAACTGCAGCGAGCCGAAGCGGCCGATGTCCTGCACGTACTTGAAGCTGGCGGTCAGCGCATTGAGGTTCTGCCGTGCCACGTTGAGCTTGGGCGTGTAGATCTGGTCCAGGTTGCCCGACGCATCGCGGGTGACCCAGTCGGCGACGTTCTGGCAGGTGGCGTTGGTGTTGTTGTCCAGGTTGTTGCGGCAGTAGTACTCGGCACGCAGCAGCTGGTCGGAGCTGAGGGTGTCGACCTCGTTCTCGATCTTCCAGCGGTAGTAATCCACCGACAGCGACAGGTTGGCCATCGGTGCCCAGACCACGCCGGCGTTCCACACATCGGCGGTGATCGGTTCCAGTTCCGGGTTGCCCGACTGCACGCCGAAGGTGGACTGGCCTGCATACGGGCAGCCCACAGTGTCGGCCGGCTCGAAGCCCAGCTGGGCGCAGCGGTAGTAGTCGGTGGCAGCGGTGTAGAATCCGCTTTCGCCCTGGAAGGCATCGGGCAGCGACGGCGCACGGAACGCGGTGCCGTACTTGCCGCGGAACAGCAGGCTTTCGATCGGACGGAACTCGACGCCGATGCTGTACGTCGACTTGTCGACCGTGTTGTCGGCGATCTTGAAGGCGTCGTAGCGGCCCGAACCGGTGACAGTGAGCGAGTCGAGCAGCGGCAGGCGCAGTTCGCCGGTTACCGCGTAGTTGCTGCGATGGCCAGCGCCGGCCACCGAAGTGGTGCCCCAGACATCGCCGTTGAGCAGGCGCGAATCCGGGCTGTAGTCCCAGCCTTCGCTGCCGCCTTCGACGACGATGCCCAGGCCGGCGTCGCCACCGGGCAGGGAGAACAGCCCGCTGTTGGTCAGCTGCACGCGGCCCAGGTTCTGCCAGGTGCGGCTCTGGTTGTAGGTGTAGCCGGTGAAGCTCTGGAATGCGCCTGCCGGCAGCTGCGAGTAGAACGCGCCCCAGTTCGGGCTGTAGATGTTGTAGCCATCATCGGTCTGGCCAAGCACCGGGCCGAACACGTTTTGTTCGAACCAGCTGTCGATCGGCTCGGCCCAGCGTGCGAAGCCGCGCTCGGTCAGCTTGTATTCGCCGCGGCTGAAGCTGGCGCTGTAATCCCAGTTGGCGCCAAAGGTGCCGCGGCCGCCAAGGGTGATCTGGTAGGCCTTGTTGCGGTTGGTTTCCTGGATGTCACGGTAGCCCTGGCCGCCGATGTCCTCCGGCGCGAACGCGCGCTGCAGGCTCATGTACTGGTCGGTGTCCTGGTCGTAGATGTAGCCGAAGCCCGGCCCGGTGCTCCAGAACGTGTAGCCGGAACCGGTGACGTAGTTGATTTCTTCGAGGGAGTAGAGCGCCTCGGCGAACAGTTCGAAGTTCTCGTTCACCTGGAAGTTGAGCGAGGAATAGAACTGGCTGCTTTCCTTGGCGTTCTTGATGGTGCGGTAGCCGGCGCTGTACTTGGAACCGCAGGATTCACCGGCCGCACGCACGCCGAGTTCGGTGGTGCCGCCGAACTGCCCGGCCACGCTGGCGCAGCGGGTCGGGTCCATCATGACGAATGCGTTGTTCTCGTCGGGCAGGTAGACGAGGAAGTCGTTGGACGGCACCTGCGCGCTGTAACCGGCGGGGTTGTTCACCTTTGTCAGGTCGCGCTGGTAGCCCCAGATCGGACTGGATTTTTCGTACTGCACGTTGAGCAGCGCGTTGAAGCGGTCATCGGCGCTGTTGAAGCCCTTGGCCACGCTGACCCGGACGTTGTTGCCGCCGCCCTCGGTATAGGCGCCGCCGCGCACGTTGATCGTGCCGCCATCCACGCGCTTCTTCAGGATGATGTTGACCACGCCGGCGATGGCATCGGAGCCGTACAGCGACGACTGGCCGCCGGGCAGGATCTCGATGCGTTCGACGATGTCGATCGGGATGCCGCTGATGTTGTTGAAGGCGTCGCTGCCGTTGTACAGCGCCGGGTACTGCAGCATCGGGCGGCCGTTGATCAGGTACTTGGTGTAGCCCGGATCCAGGCCGAACATGCCGGCCGCTTCGGCACCCTGGGTGAAGGCCGCGGAGGACTGGCCGCCCTGCAGGCCGCCGGTGGTCAGCGAGGACTGCTGCAGGACTTCGGCGATGCTGGTGAAGCCGCGGGTCTGGATGTCCTCGGCGGTGACGGTCAGCACCGGGGTGTGGTTTTCCACCTGGGTCTGCGGGATGAGCGAACCGGTGACGGTCACGCGGCCGAGGTCGGTGGTCTCCTTGCTGTCCTGGGCGAAGGCGGGAAGGGCGGTGGCGAGCAGGCTGCCGAGCAGCGCGAGCGAGAGCGGGTGGCGGACGACATTGGTGCGACGACGAGTCATTGCGATATCCCATCCATTAAGTAAGTGCAGGCAGCCCCTTTCCCGGGGCATTCAATCAGCCTTCAGTTTGAAGACTGTCGAACTGACCGTAACACGGCATTAACGTTAATGGCACGGCGTTGTAAGAAATATCTGCATTTTGCGGAAAATTACATCGAATAATCAATTGGATAGGTATTTATTTGCAGAGTTTGTCGTTTCGCCTTCAAGTCAGCTTAATAATTAATTCACTTATTATTAACTATTGAATTGGAGGATGGTGTCGCGTTTCACCTAAATGCGACCTGCTGTATCAGCGCTGCCAGGAGATTCTGTTGAAGCTGTATCCCCCGTGCAGCAGGTGTTCAGTGCTGGTCGCCAACGCGCGCAGGACGGGGAGGGCCGCGCGTGGCTTAACTTGTATGATGGGAGGTTGCCCGCCCCATGAACCGCTTCCGGAGTCCGCAGTGAACAGCCCCGCCCGTCGTCCCCATGCCAGCCAGGTGCAGAAGGGCCTTTCGCCCCATGCGCGCATCCGCAACGTGATCGCGGTGGGATCGGGCAAGGGAGGCGTGGGCAAGTCCACCACCTCGGTGAATTTGGCCGTGGCGCTGCAGCAGCTCGGTGCCCGCGTGGGCGTGCTCGACGCCGATATCTATGGCCCCAGCGTGCCCGCGATGCTCGGCCTGTCCGGGCGCCCGGAAAGCCCGGACAACAAGAGCATCGAGCCGATGCGCGCGTTCGGCGTGGACACCATGTCCATCGGCTACCTGGTGGAAGACGAGACGCCGCTGATCATGCGCGCGCCGCGGGCGACCGCCGCCCTGACCCAGCTGTTCGAAGACACGCTGTGGGACGACCTGGACTACCTGCTGATCGACCTGCCGCCGGGTACCGGTGACATCCAGCTGACCCTGGTGCAGAAGATTCCGCTGGCCGGTGCGGTCATCGTCACCACGCCGCAGGACATCGCCACGCTGGATGCAAAGAAGGCGCTGAAGATGTTCGAGAAGGTGGAGGTGCCGGTGCTGGGCATCGTCGAGAACATGGCCGTGCATACCTGCAGCAACTGCGGCCACGTCGAGCATCTGTTCGGCGAGGGTGGTGGCGAGCGCATGGCCGCGCAGTACGGCGTGCCGCTGCTGGGGTCGCTGCCGCTGCAGATCGATATCCGCGAACAGGGGGATGCCGGCAGCCCGATCACCGTTGCCCAGCCCGAGTCGACCGCGGCCCAGGCCTACCGCCGCGCCGCCGAGCGCCTGGTGGAGGAGGTGGGCAAGCGCCCGCGTGCCTCGATCCAGATCCTGTCCTCGCTGCTGTAAGGCCAGGCCTGCGGGGCTGCGGCGTGCGTGCCCGGCCCCCTGTTAGAATCCACGCGCCCCCTCGTACCCAGGACAAAGCATGAGCATCAAGAGTGACCGTTGGATCCGCCGTATGTCCGAGCAGCACGGCATGATCGAGCCGTTCGAGGCCGGCCAGGTGAAGCATGCCAACGGCGAGCGCATCGTCAGCTACGGCACCTCCAGCTATGGTTACGACGTGCGCTGCTCGCGCGAGTTCAAGGTGTTCACCAACATCAACTCCACGATCGTCGACCCCAAGCACTTCGACCCGGGCAGCTTCGTCGACATCGTCGGTGATGAGTGCATCATCCCGCCGAACAGCTTCGCGCTGGCGCGTACGGTGGAGTACTTCCGCATCCCGCGCGACACCCTGGTGGTGTGCCTGGGCAAGAGCACCTATGCCCGCTGCGGCATCATCGTCAACGTGACCCCGCTGGAACCGGAGTGGGAGGGCCACGTGACCCTGGAATTCAGCAACACCACGCCGCTGCCGGCGCGCATCTACGCCAACGAAGGCGTGGCCCAGATGCTGTTCTTCCAGGCGGCGGCCGACGACGTCTGCGAGACCTCGTACAAGGACCGCGGGGGCAAGTACCAGGGCCAGACCGGCGTGACCCTGCCGCGCACCTGACGGTCACGTTGCTCCACGATGCATCGAAACGCCGGGCAATGCCCGGCGTTTTCGCATGGCCGCGTGGTGCGCTCGCCGGGCATGGCCCGGCGCTGCCTTACTTGCCGCGCCCGAACAGCATCGCGATGCCGACACCGACCAGGCCGACCGGCCACCAGGTCAGGAACAGCTTGGACAGGTTCAGGTGCGTCCAGCCCAGGTTGCTGGCGAGCATGAACAAGCCGATCAGGATCAGCAGGATGGCGGCGACGAGATTGAAGCGCATCGGGTCGTCAAAGGCTCAGGGGTGGGCCGGATATCCTAGCCGTTCCTTCCAGTAGGCGACATGCTGGTCCAGTGCGGCCGGCTCGTAGCGGTGCGCCGGACCACTGCCCCAGACGGGGCCCGGCCACGCCGGATCGCCGTCGTGGCGGCCGATCACGTGGAAATGCAGCTGGCGCACGATGTTGCCCAGCGCGCCGATGTTGATCTTCTCCACCCCGTCCGTGCCGTGCAGGGCCTTGCAGGCGCGGTTGAGTTCGGTGCGCAGCTTGTCCTGCTGCTCGCCGTCCAGCTCGATCCATTCGGTGATCCCGGCCAGGCGCGGCACCAGCACCAGCCAGGGGAATCGTTCGTCGTTCATCAACCGCACTTGCGACAACGGGCCTTCTGCTACCAGGACGCTGTCGGTGGCCAGGCGTGAATCCAGTTCGAAATCGCTCATCCAAGATGCTCCGTGAAGAAGTCCAGGGTGCGTTGCAGCGCCAGGGCGGCGCTGTCTGGATCATACGCATGTCCGACCTCCCGGTTGAAGGCGTGGTCGGCCGGATAGACGTAGGTGGCCATCTGCGGCAGCTTTTCGCGGTGGGCCTGCACGGCTTCCGGCGGGATGCTCTTGTCCTGGGCGCCGAAGTGGAAGATCACCGGGGCCTTGGGCGTTTCGTCGAGGAAATTGACGTTGCGGCCGCCGTAGTAGCTGGCCGAGGGGAGGCCCAGGCGCATCGCCGCCAGCAGGGCCACGCTTCCGCCCCAGCAGTAGCCGACGGTGCCGACCTTGCCGTAGGGCGCCAGGCGCGTCGCCGCGGCGCGCACCACTTCCAGCGCCTTCTCCATGCCCAGGGTGTTGACCCGCTCCAGGCCGTCCTTCACGCCCTCGGGGCTGTAGGGCAGGGCATCGGGGTCGGATTCCGGGCCATCGACCAGGTCGAAGAACGACGGCGCCAGCACCGCGTAGCCTTCGGCGGCGAAGCGCTCGGCGACTCCGCGCATGTGGGCGTTGACCCCGAAGATTTCCTGTATGACCACCAGCGCCGCGCGCGGCTTGCCCTCGGGCAGGACCTGCCAGGCGCGGACCGGGCCATGATGCGTATCCAGGGTGATCCATTCGGACATCGTCGGGTACCTCGTTGCAGGGGACAGGCCTGCATTGTCGACGCTGTCCGGGTTAGCGGCGTGTCAGCGGCTGTGCGCGATCAGGCGGCTGGCCGTTCAGAGCCCGGCCACCAACCCCGCTATACTGGCGCCCTTTCAGGCCCCGGCCCCCAGGACCCCCTGCCATGCTGGCAGGGGCCCAGGCCCCCAGAGTCCCGCGATTTCCATGTCCCAGCTGAACCCCAAAGTCGGCTTCGTCAGCCTTGGCTGCCCGAAAGCCCTTGTCGATTCCGAGCGCATCCTGACCCAGCTCCGTTCGGAAGGGTATGACATCGTCCCGTCCTACGATTCGGCCGACGTGGTGGTGGTCAACACCTGCGGCTTCATCGATTCGGCGGTGACCGAATCGCTGGACGCCATCGGCGAGGCGATGAACCAGAACGGCAAGGTCATCGTCACCGGCTGCCTGGGCAAGCGCCCGGAGCAGATCCGCGAGGCGTACCCGAACGTGCTGGCGGTGTCCGGCCCGCAGGACTACCAGAGCGTGATGGAAGCAGTGCACGAAGCGCTGCCGCCCAAGCACGATCCCTTCGTGGACCTGGTGCCCGACTACGGCATCAAGCTGACCCCGCGCCACTACGCCTACCTGAAGATTTCCGAGGGCTGCAACCACAAGTGCAGCTTCTGCATCATCCCGTCGATGCGCGGCAAGCTGGTCTCGCGCCCGGTGGATGAGGTGCTGCGCGAAGCCGAGCGCCTGGTGCGCGGCGGCGTGCGCGAGCTGCTGGTGGTGTCACAGGACACCTCGGCCTACGGCGTGGACGTGAAGTACGCCGAGAAGATGTGGCGCGACAAGGCCTACCAGACCCGCCTGAAGGCGCTGTGCGAAGGCCTGTCCGAGCTCGATGCCTGGGTGCGCATGCACTACGTCTACCCGTACCCGCACGTGGACGAAGTGGTGCCGCTGATGGCTGAGAACCGCATCCTGCCGTACCTGGACATCCCGTTCCAGCACGCCAGCCCGCGCATCCTGCGCCTGATGAAGCGCCCGGGCGCGGTCGAGAAGACCCTCGAGCGCGTGCAGAACTGGCGCCGCATCGCCCCGGACATCACCTTGCGTTCGACCTTCATCGTCGGCTTCCCGGGCGAGACCGAGGCCGAGTTCGAAGAACTGCTGTCGTTCCTGGACGAAGCGCAGCTGGACCGCGTGGGCGCGTTCGCCTATTCGCCGGTCGAGGGTGCCACCGCCAACGACCTGCCCGACGCCGTGCCGGAAGAAGTGAAGCAGGAGCGCCTGGCGCGCTTCATGGAGAAGCAGGCGCAGATCTCCGCCGCGCGCCTGGAAGCCAAGATCGGCACCGTGCAGCAGTGCCTGGTCGATGCCATCGAAGGCGATATCGCCGTGGCCCGTTCCAAGGCCGATGCGCCGGAGATCGACGGCCTGGTGCACATCCAGAACGCCGACCAGGTGCCGCTGCGCGTGGGCGAGTTCGTCGACGTGGAGATCACCGAGAGCGACGAGCACGATCTGTACGGTGACGCGCTGGCCAGCGCCACGCGTCCGGCGTTCGACCTCAAGGTGCTGTGACCGCAGCGACGGCCGCCGGCGGCGACGCAGGCGGCCCTCGTCGCTTCATCCCGCCGCTGCGTGCGGCGGTCGATGCGCGGGTGTTCGAGCATCCGCTGTTCGATGGCGTGCGCGGCTTTGCCGATCTGCTGGCGGGACCGGGTTGGCCGACCGTCGCTGCGCTCGATGCCCGGCTGGCCCTGCCTGGGCTGCAGCTGGTCGAGCAGGATCCAGCGCTGCTGGCCGATGGCCTGCACTACGAAACCCGCATCGCCCAGGGCCGCCTCGCGACCCGCGCGGACAACTGGCACGACCTGTTCAACGCCCTGGTCTGGGCCAGCCTGCTGCCGCTCAAGCGCGTGCTCAATGCACGGCAGTGCCTGCACATCGCGGCGATGGCGCCCGGCCAGCGCAACCGCGCACAGGCCGCGTTGACCCAGTTCGATGAAACCGGCGTGGTCGTGCAGGTGCGCGATGCTGCCGTGCTGGCTGCGTGGGACGCGCATGACTGGCGCGCACTGTTCGCTCCATCGCACTGGCACGATGGCGATGTTTCCGTGGTGGCCGTGTTCGGCCATGCGCTGATGGAGCAGGCGCTGCTGCCCGGGCGCCTGCTGGTCGGCAAGTGCGTGGTGGTGCGGGGCGGTGGTGAAGCGGGCTGCATCGAGACGGTCACCCGAGCCATCGACGAGGGCAGGGTGCTGGGCGATCCGCTGCAGCTGCGGCCGCTGCCGTTGGCCGGTATTCCCGGCTGGCATGCGGTGCAGGATGCCGCCTTCTACGGGAATGCGGATTATTTCCGCCCGCTGCGCGCCGGCCGCCAGTACCCGCCGCCGCTGTTGCCTTTGTAGAGTCGAGCCATGCTCGACTGCTTGCCATCAGTCGAGCATGGCTCGACTCTACAAAGGCGCATACGCCACCCCGATCACCGCGAACGTGAACTGCCCACCGGGCAGCTCCACCGCAAACTCGTCATCGATGCGCTTCTTCAGCAGTGCCCTCGCCAGCGGCGAGTCGATGCTGATCCAGCCCAGCCCGGCATCGGTCTCGTCCGGACCGACGATGCGGTAGCGGGTGGTCTCGCCACTGTCCACGTTCTCCAGCTCCACCCACGCACCGAAGAACACCGCCTGCGCATCGGTCGGCGTGGTGTCGACCACGCGCAGCGATTCCAGGCGCTTGGTCAGGTAGCGCACGCGGCGGTCGATCTCGCCCAGCTGTTTCTTGCGGTAGGTGTACTCGGCATTTTCCGAGCGGTCGCCTTCGGCGGCCGCCGCAGCCAGCGCCTTCACCACCTCGGGGCGGCGCACGCGCCACAGGTCATCCAGCTCGGCTTTCAACCGGGCGTGGCCGGCGGCAGTGATCAGGGCGGTGCTTTTTTCTGCAGGGGGACGCCAGCGGGACATGCAGTACGACTTCTTTTCGAGGGGAGCGATGTATGAGGAGGGGGCAGAGCCCTCCCTGGCGGGAGGGATCCGACCCCGGGGTCAGATCCCTTTCCAGCGGAAAGGGCTCTGGCCCCAGCAATGGCAGATCAGCGCTTGCCGCCGAAAATGCCACCGAGGATGCCGCGCACGATCTGGTTGCCCAGCTTGGTGCCGACCGTGCGCGTGGTCTGCTTGGCCATGGTTTCGATCATGCCCTGGCGGCGCTTGGTGCCGAAGATCGCGTCCTTGATCGACTGGCCGAAGCCGCCTTCCTGCGCCTCGTCCTGCTCGCGGCTGTGGGCGGCCGGGGCTGCGGCCTGCTCGGTGGCCTTCTGCGCGCGCTGGGCCAGCAGTTCGACGGCCGATTCGCGGTTCACCGCGGTGTCGTAGCGGGTACCGACCGGGCTGCCTGCACGCACCTGCGCGCGCTCGGCCTCGGTGATCGGCCCCATCCGGCAGCGCGGCGGGGCGATCATCGTCTGCTGCACCGGCATCGGCACGCCCTTGTCCTGCAGCGTGGACACCAGCGCTTCGCCGGTGCCGAGCTGGCTGAGGGCCTTGGCTACGTCCAGCTTGGGGTTCGGTACGAAGGTCTCGGCGGCGGTCTTCACCGCCTTCTGGTCGCGCGGGGTGAAGGCGCGCAGCGCGTGCTGCACGCGGTTGCCGAGCTGGCCGAGGATGTTGCCCGGCACGTCGTCAGGGAACTGCGAGCAGAAGTACACACCCACGCCCTTGGAGCGGATCAGCCGCACCACCTGCTCGATGCGCTGCACCAGCGAGGCCGGCGCGTCGTCGAACAACAGGTGCGCCTCGTCGAAGATGAAGACCAGCTTGGGCTTTTCCAGGTCGCCCACTTCCGGCAGCTGCTCGAACAGTTCCGACAGCAGCCACAGCAGGAAGGTGGAATAGAGCTTGGGCTTGAGCACGAGCTGGTCGGCGGCGAGGATACCGACCACACCGCGACCGTCGTGGTTGACCCGCATGATGTCGGCCAGCTCCAGGGCAGGTTCGCCGAAGAAGCCTTCGCCGCCGTCCTGGGCCAGGCGCAGCACCGAGCGCTGGATGGCCGCGATCGACTGTGCGCTGACCAGGCCGTACTCGGTGGAGATGTCCTTGCGCTCCTCGGCCACCAGGCCGAGCAGGGCGCGCAGGTCGTCCATGTCCAGCAGCAGAAGGCCGCGGTCGTCGGCCAGCTTGAAGACGATGTCGAGCACGCCGGCCTGGGTGTCGTTCAACTCCAGGATGCGCGCCAGCAGGGTCGGGCCCATCTCGCTGATGGTGGTACGCACCGGGTGGCCGAGCTTGCCGTACAGGTCCCAGAACACGGTGGGACTGGCAGCCGGGGCGTAGTCGGCCACGCCGATCTCGGCGGCGCGCTGCAGCAGGGCATCGGCACCGGTGCCGGGTACGGCCAGGCCGGACACATCGCCTTTCACATCGGCCAGGAACACCGGCACGCCCAGCCGCGAGAAGCCCTCGGCCAGGGTCATCAGGGTCACGGTCTTGCCGGTACCGGTGGCACCGGCCACCAGGCCATGGCGGTTGCCGAGTTTCGGCAGCAGGGTGACAGCCACATCGTCGGTGATGCCTTTGCCGAGCAGAATCGGATCCATGGTCCAGCCCTTGTGGTGAATGCGCCCAATGTTAACCGCCGACGGTGGCGGGCCGACGGCCGGGTTGCCCGGACCTTGGCGGCACCGCTACTCTGCCTGCCTGTTTCGCACACAGTGCCACCAATGCCCGTTCCTGTCCTGATTTCCCGTGGTTGGCCGCTGCTGGCGCTTGCCGGCCTGGTATCCCTGGCGCCCAACGCCCATGCGCAGCGTGTTTCGGCGCGGGACCAGGCGAAGGCCGATGCGCTGCAGCAGCGCATGGCCACCGCCGAGAAACGCTACAGCGATGCCCTGCTGCTGGTCGCCAATGCCGACCCCAAGGGCAGCAACGAAGCCGATGCGGCGCTGGAGGACATGGAAGATGTCATCAGCGAATGCATGAAGCAGAAGGGCTGCCAGATGAGCAACATGCTGGCCACCTACAAGCGCCTGCTGAAGCGTGATGCCGACGCGGCCGCCAGCGATGACAGCGCCGACGAGGGCGGCGACCGCCTGGAGGCCGACCCGGACCACGTGGGCCCGCTGACCGCCGATGTGCCTGAGGCCGCCCGCGCCGCGGCGTTGCTCAATGACAAGCGCCATGCCTTCGACAACATGGTCGAGTACAACCCAGCCGTGCAGGCGGGCATCCGCCGCTGGCTGACCGACATGCGCCCGGCATTGCTGACCAGCTACGAGAACTACCAGAACCTGCGCGCGGTGATGTGGCCCGAGTGGGAAAAGCGCGGCCTGCCCGAGGCGCTGCTGTTCGGCATCATGGCCAAGGAATCCAATGGCCGCGTGCATGCGTCCTCACGCGCTGGTGCGGCCGGCCTGATGCAGTTCATGCCGGCCACCGGCCGCCGCTTCGGCCTGGGCCCGGACGGCACCGGCTTCGATACCCGCTTCGACGCGCGCAGCGCCGCCGAAGCCAGCGCCAGCTACCTCAACGAGCGCCTGCGCGAACTGAACAACAACGTGGAAATGTCGGTGGCCGCCTATAACGGCGGCGAAGGCCGTGCCGCGCGCGTGTTCAAGCAGAGCGGCGGGCAGAGCTTCTGGACCGACAGCGTCTACAACCAGTTCCCCGGCGAGACCAAGGACTACGTGCCGATGGTGATCGCCGCGGCGTGGATCTTCCTGCACCCGCAGCAGTACGGCGTGGAGTTCCCGAAGATCAGCGCGCAGCCGGCTACCCTGCGGCTGGCCAAGTCGACCACCATCTACGAGCTGACCATCTGCCTGGGCAGCCATGGCACGCGTGACGGCTACATGCGCGCGTTGCGCAACCTCAACCCGCGCTACGAAGCCGATGGCTGGATTCCGGCCGGTACGCTGATCAATGCCACCACCCGCATCGCCGGCCTGTACCAGCGCAACTGCGTCAGCGGCCCGCGCGCGGATCTCGCGCGGACCCTGATCACCGCCGATCTGAACGCGGCCATCGTGCGCCCGACCGCCGCCAGCTACACCGGCAGCGTGGCCGTGGGCGGCGTGGTGCCGCTGGCCGACCCGAACGCCAGCGCCACGGTGCCGACCGCACCGACCGCGCCGGTCGCCGCACCGCGCCCGGCGGCGCCCAAGGCCAAGCCCGCCAAGACCTACAAGGTCGGCAAGGGCGACACCCTGGGCCGCATCGCGGCGAAGTTCCAGTGCGAAGTGCCGACCCTGGCGCGCGCCAACGGCCTGAAGGCCCCCAGCTACAGCCTGCGCCCCGGCCAGGTGCTGAAGCTGCAGGGCTGCGACAAGTAACCGAACCGGAAGAGAGCCATGGACCTGGAAGCAACCCGCGATCTGTTCGCCAACCTGCGCGAGAACACCGACTGGGATCTCGCCACGCCCCTGCTGTGGGGCTATTACTTCGTTCACTCCACTCCGGACCGCCTGCAGGTGCTGGCGAGCAGCCTGGAAGCTCAGGGCTATGAGGTGGTGGAACTGTTCGAGCAGGAGCCGGAAGAGGGTGATGCGCCCTTCCACGTGCTGCACGTGGAGCGCGTGGAGATCCACGACGAAGCTTCGCTGGACCTGCGCAACCAGGAACTGGCCGCCCTGGCCAGCCAGACCGGCGTGGAAGACTACGACGGCGTCGACGTCGGCCCGGCACCGACCCTGCAGTAACGGACTGCTTTCTGCAGAGCCGAGCCCATGCTCGGCTGTTTTTCCCGGCAGCCGAGCATGGGCTCGGCTCTACAGACCCGGCATCGCGGTGAATCCATCCACGCATGGCGTGGATCTACCGAAGCGGTAGTGCCGACCGCCGGCCGGCATCATTGCCGCTTCCTCAGCGCAGCTTTGCCAGCGCCTGGCCCAGCTGCACCGGGCTTTCGGCGCCCAGCTGCGGGGCGAACTCGGCCACGCCCGGCGGCAGCAGCACGATCACGGTCGAGCCGTAGTTGAAGCGCGCCATTTCGGCGAAGCGCTCCAGCTGGATGCCCTGTCCGCGGTAATCCTTGCGGGTGATGCGGTCGCCGTAGGCCGGGATCTCCTCGCCGCTCCATACCGTTTCCACACCGGATACCAGCAGCGCACCGACCATCACGCTGGCCATCGGGCCGAAGCTGGTATCGAAATGGCAGACCAGACGCTCGTTGCGGGCGAACAGGCGCGGCACGCCGTTCACCGCGGCCGGACCGACGCTGAACAGGCGGCCGGGCACGTGCACGGTCTCGCGCAGGGTGCCGGTCCACGGCATGTGCACGCGGTGGTAGTCACGCGGGGACAGGTACACCGTGGCATACAGGCCGTCGTTGTACGGCTTGGCGTCCTCGTCGCTGCCCAGCAGCTCCGCGGCGGTGAAGGACTGCCCCTTGGCCTGGAAAATGCGCCCGGCCTCGATCTTCCCCAGCTGGCTGATGCGGCCGTCGGCCGGCATCACCAGGCTGCGCGGATCGGCATCGGCCACGCGCGCGCCCGGCTTCAGGGCGCGGGTGAAGAACTGGTTGAAGGTCGGGTAGCTGCGCGGGTCCGGGTTGGCCGCTTCGTCCAGGTTGACGTTGAACCTGCGGGTGACGGTGTCGATCAGCCAGCGCGACACGCGCGGGTCGTCCGAGTACGCCAGCGAGCGCGCCATCGAGGACAGCAGGCGGTGGGGCAGGGCGTACGTCAGGGCGGTGGTCAGGCTCATGGGGCGGATTTCTCGGTCAGCTTCTGCAGGTCGCGGGCGATGGCCGGCGCGTTGAACGGGGGCCGCACCAGGCCGGCAAGGCGGCCCTGCGGGTCGAGCACGGCCAGGCTGGCCGAGTGCTCGACGGTGTAATCCTCGGGATTTTCGTCGAAATGCTTGCCCGGCACCTTCTGGAACACGAAGCCCAGCGAGGTGGCGAAGCGCTCCAGCGAGGGAATGTCGGCGGTGGCGGCCAGGGTGTCCTTGTGGAAGCCGTGCACGTACTCGCCCAGGCGGATGGCGTTGTCACGGTCCGGGTCCACCGACACGAACAGCACGCGCGGGCGCAGCGTGTCGGGCAGGGCTTCCCACTGCTTCTGCGCGCCGGCCAGCTCGGCCAGGGTGGTGGGGCACACGTCCGGGCAGAAGGTGAAACCGAGGAACACCAGGGTCCAGTGGCCCTTCAGCTCGCCGGAGATCAGCCGCGTGCCGTCGGACTGGGCCAGGTTGAAATCGGGCAGCGCGCGGGTATGCGGGTACAGGGTGATCGCTTCGGTGGCCGGCTGGTTGGCCGGCGGCTTCGGCGCGAACACCTGCTGCGCGGCCAGCAGGCCCAGGCCCGCCGCCAGGGCGATCAGCAGGATGATGCCGACGTTGCGATTGAACATGGGAGCCCCCGCAGGAAGTAATCCCCATCATACCGGCTGCAGCCTGATCGTTTCCGTCGCAACGGATGCCGCCGCGGGCGCCAGCCTCTATAATCGTGGGCCACTTTGCCCGCAGTACCGCCATGACCGCTGAAACGGCCGCCGAACTCCACACGATCATCGACCTGATCCGCTACGGCACCAGCCGTTTCAACGAAGCCGGGCTGACCTTCGGGCACAGCTACGACAACGCCCTGGACGAGGCTACCCAGCTGGTGCTGCACAGCCTGCACCTGCCGCACGACCTCGGCCCGGCCTACGGCCAGGCCCGCCTGCTGCAGGCCGAGAAGGTCCGCGTGCTGGAACTGTTCCAGCGCCGCATCGACGAGCGCGTCCCGGCCGCCTACCTGACCGGTGAAGCCTGGTTCGCCGGCCTCAGCTTCAAGAGCGATTCGCGCGCCCTGGTGCCGCGTTCGCCGATCGCCGAGCTGATCGAGTGCGGCTTCGAGCCGTGGCTGGCCGGCCGCGAGGTCAGCCGTGCGCTGGACCTGTGCACCGGTTCGGGCTGCATCGCCATCGCCATGGGCCACTACTACCCGAACTGGGAAGTGGACGGCGTCGACCTGAGCGATGACGCGCTGTCGCTGGCCGAAGAGAACAAGGAACGCCTGCAGGCGCACAACGTGACCCTGCTGAAGTCGGACCTGTTCAACGGCCTGACCGGCCGCCACTACGACCTGATCGTCACCAACCCGCCGTACGTCACCAACGACGAGACCGATGCCCTGCCGCAGGAATACTCCTACGAGCCGGAAATGGGCCTGCGCGCCGGCGACGATGGCCTGGACCTGGTGCTGAAGATCCTGCGCGACGCCCCGCTGCACCTGAGCGAGGACGGCCTGCTGATCTGCGAAGTGGGTGAATCCGAGCAGCACCTGATCAAGCTGCTGCCGGAAGTCGATTTCGCCTGGGTTGAATTCAAGGTCGGCCAGATGGGCATCTTCGCGGTCGAATGCCGCGAGCTGATCGCCCACAGCGCACGCATCACCGAACTGGCGGCGCAGCGCCCGTGAGTTCCAATTCGTTCGGCAAGCTGTTCACCGTCACCACGTTCGGCGAGTCGCACGGACCGGCCATCGGCTGCGTGATCGACGGTTGCCCGCCGGGGCTGGCGCTGGACGCGGCCGAATTCACCCACGACCTGCAGCGTCGCGCCACTGGCAAGAGCCGGCACACCTCGGCGCGCCGCGAGGCCGATGAGGTCGAGATCCTGTCCGGCGTGTACGAGGGCCTGACCACCGGCACCCCGATCGCGCTGCTGATCCGCAACACCGACCAGCGCAGCAAGGATTACGCGACCATCGGCCAGCAGTTCCGGCCGGGCCATGCCGACTACAGCTACTGGCACAAGTACGGCATCCGTGACCCGCGCGGTGGCGGCCGTTCCTCAGCCCGCGAAACCACCATGCGCGTGGCCGCCGGCGTGGTCGCCAAGAAGTGGCTGGCCGAGCGCTTCGGCGTGACCGTGCGCGGCTACCTGTCGCAGCTGGGCGAGATCCGTCCGGCCGGTTTCGACTGGTCGGCGGTGGAAGACAACCCGTTCTTCTGGCCGCACGCCGAACAGGTGCCCGAGCTGGAGGCGTACATGGATGCGCTGCGCAAGTCCGGTGATTCGGTCGGTGCGCGCGTGGACGTGGTGGCCGACAACGTGCCGCCGGGCTGGGGCGAGCCGATCTACGGCAAGCTCGACGGCGACCTCGCCGCCGCGCTGATGAGCATCAACGCCGTGAAGGGCGTGGAGATCGGCGATGGTTTCGCCAGCGCCGCGCAGAAGGGCACCGAACACCGTGACCTGCTGACCCCGCAGGGCTTCGCCAGCAACCATGCCGGCGGCATCCTCGGCGGCATTTCCACCGGCCAGCCGGTGGTCGCCTCCATCGTGCTGAAGCCCACTTCCAGCCTGCGCCTGCCGGGCCCGTCGCTGGATACCGGAGGCAACGTGGTCGAAGTGGTCACCACGGGCCGCCACGACCCGTGCGTCGGCATCCGTGCCACCCCCATCGCCGAGGCGATGATGGCGCTGGTGCTGATGGACCAGGCCCTGCGCCACCGCGCCCAGTGCGGTGACGTCGGCACCATCACCCCGCGCATTCCCGGGCAGATCGATGGCTGATACCCGGCCGACGGTGTGGGTGAGCCAGCCGCTGATCGACGCGGCCATCGCGCCGCTGCGCGATCGCGTGCAGCTGCTGGCCACCGACACCGTCACCGTCTGGTCGCCGCAGCAGATTGCCGAGCGCCTGGCCTCGGTCGACGGCGCGATCATCACCCTCAACGAGCGCATCGGCGCGGCCCAGGTGGCCGATGCCACGCAGCTGCAGGTGATCGCCAACGTCGGCGTCGGCTACAACAACCTGGATGTCGACGCGCTGAGCGCGGCCGGCATCCTCGCCAGCAACACCCCGGACGTGCTCACCGAGACCACGGCCGACCTCGGTTTCGCCCTGCTGATGGCCACCGCGCGCCGCATCACCGAATCCGAGCGCTGGCTGCGTGAAGGGCAGTGGGGGCAGTGGTCGTTCCAGACCATGCTCGGCGCCGACATCCACGGCAGCACGCTGGGCATCCTCGGCATGGGCCGCATCGGCCAGGGCGTGGCCCGTCGTGGCGCGCTCGGGTTCGGCATGAAGGTGCTGTACCACAACCGTTCGCGCCTGCCGGCCGAGACCGAAGCCGCGCTCGGCGCGACCTACGTGGACCTGGATACGCTGCTGGCGCAGTCCGACCACGTGGTCACCGTGCTGCCGTACACCCCGGCCTCGCACCACATCATCGATGCGGCCGCGCTGGCGAGGATGAAGCCGTCGGCCACCCTGGTGAACATCGCCCGCGGCGGCATCGTCGACGAACTGGCCCTGGCCGATGCGCTGGCCCATGGCCGCCTGGCCGCCGCCGGCCTGGATGTCTACGAAGGCGAACCGAAGGTGCGCCCGGAACTGCTTGCGCTGCGCAACGTGGTGCTGACCCCGCATATCGGCAGCGCCTCGCTGGGCACCCGTACCGCCATGGTGCAGCTGGCCGTGGACAACCTGCTGGCCGGCCTCGGCCTGGCCGGCGAAGCGGCGCGCATGCCGAGCGCGATCAACGCCGACGCGGCCCTCGCCGCGCGTGCCGTGCTGGGCAAAAAAACCGGGAAACGATAGGGAACCTCTGCGCGCCCCGCCTGAGGAGGTTCCCCGAGCCCAGCTGTCGTGCGTGAGTTTTCCCCCTTCCCGTTTTAGTGAGAGTTCCCCCATGAGCAATGCACAACGCAGCTTCCACGTCGCCATCGTCGGTGCCACCGGCGCCGTCGGCGAAACCATGCTGGCCATCCTGGCCGAGCGCAACTTCCCGGTCGGTACCCTGAGCCTGCTCGCTTCCGAGCGCTCGGCCGGCGGCGAAGTCGAGTTCGAAGGCCAGAAGGTGAAGATCCAGGACCTGGCCACCTTCGACCCCAGCGGCGTGGACATCGCCCTGTTCTCGGCCGGTGGCAGCGTGTCCAAGGAATACGCGCCGAAGTTCGCCGCCGCCGGTGCGGTGGTGATCGACAACTCCTCGGCCTTCCGTTACGACGATGACGTGCCGCTGGTGGTGTCCGAGGTCAACCCGGACCAGGTCGGCAACCGTCCGCGCGGCATCATCGCCAACCCGAACTGCTCGACCATGCAGATGCTGGTGGCGCTGGCGCCGCTGCACCGCAAGTACGGCATCGAGCGCATCAACGTGTCCACCTACCAGTCGGTGTCCGGCGGCGGCCGTTCGGCGATGGAAGAGCTGGGCAAGCAGACCGGCCAGCTGCTGAGCTTCCAGGAGATCGATCCGCAGCGCTTCCCGGTGCAGATCGCCTTCAACCTGATCCCGCACATCGATGACTTCCAGGACAACGGCTTCACCAAGGAAGAGATGAAGCTGGTCTGGGAAACCCGGAAGATCCTCGGCGACGAGAGCATCCTGGTGAACCCGACCGCCGTGCGCGTGCCGGTGTTCTACGGCCACTCCGAATCGGTGGCGATCGAAACCCGCGACAAGGTGACCGTGGCCGAAGCGCGCGTGCTGCTGGAACAGTCGCCGGGCGTGGAAGTGGTGGACCGCCATGAAGCCGGTGGCTACCCGACCCCGGTCACCCACGCCTCGGGCACCGATGCGGTGTACGTCGGCCGCATCCGTGAAGACCTGTCGCACCCGCGCGGCCTGAACCTGTGGATCGTCTCGGACAACGTGCGCAAGGGCGCGGCATTGAATGCCGTGCAGCTGGCCGAGCTGGTCGCCGCCGAACAGCGCTGATCACCCGCTGTGTAGAGTCGAGCCATGCTCGACTGCTTTGAGGGCAGTCGAGCAAGCTCGACTCTACGGGGCATCGCCGCCGCCCAGCGGGCGGGTATCTCTGCCCCCTGGGTGGGTGCGGACCGTGGTCCGCACGCTTTATAGTGTCGCCCATGAATAAACGGGCCAAGGGCGCCTCGCGCCCGCTCCTCTATCTCTCTGCCGCGCTGCTGGCACTTGCCAGCAGTTCGGCCATGGCCCTGGGCCTGGGCGACATCCGCGTGCTTTCGCGCCCCGGCCAGCCGCTTCTGGCCGAAATCCCGGTGGTGTCCGCCGATCCTTCCGAACTGCAGAACCTGCGCGTGGCGCTGGCCTCGGCCGTCACCTTCGAGCGGGTCGGCCTGCAGCGGCCGACCGGCCTGGTCAGCGAACTGCAGTTCGAACTGACCATCAACAGCCAGGGCAGGGCAGTCGTGCGGGTGACCTCGCAGGCGCCGGTGGAAACCCCGTCGCTGAGCTTCCTGATCGAGGCCGATTGGGGCCAGGGCCGCCTGGTCCGCGAATACTCCGCGCTGGTCGATACGCCGGCCAGTGCGCTGGCCGTGGCCGAGCCGGAAATCGTCGCCCCGGCCGGCGTGCTGGCCAACACGATCACCCGTGACACGCCTGCCAAACCGGCAGCACAGGCTGCAGCCACCGCAGCACCGGCCG
>NZ_QETL01000006.1:0-71566 GCF_003105135.1 Stenotrophomonas sp. SPM
GCACGCGGCCGCCGCCACGGGAAAGATCAGAAAATCAAGATCAAAAACCGATCCTTCAGACGTTCCTGACGCCTGCCGTGTCGACCAAGGTCGACACCCACCAGAAGCAGAATGTCGTTCCGACAGCCGCAGGAAACTGTCGAAGGCGGGGCGGGTCCGGTGGCAGCGGCGTGAGCCGCATGGATGCGGCGACCGAGCTTACATGGACGTACTTGCAGCGTCCCCTGCCACCGGACCCACCCCGCCATCCCACGGAATGCCCGCTTTTGACGTTGATGTTGACGTTGATTCAAGCAGGTGCAGGGCTGCAAGCCCTGCCAAGACCTCTCACCCCGCGGGCGTGCCGGCACCGTGCAGGTAATCCAGGCTCACCTGCATCAACGCCCGGAACCCGACATCCAGCGCCTTCTCATCCAGCAGGAACTTCGGCGAATGATTCGCCGGCGCCGTCGCCGGGTCGATGCCCACGCTGGTCGAACCGACGAAGAAGAACATGCCCGGCACTTCCTTCGCGTACAGCGAGAAATCCTCCGCACCCATCTGCAGCGGCGGCTCGTACACATTGTCCTTGCCCACCACCGCCTGCAGGCTCGGCAGCATCTTCGTGGTCAGCGCCGGGTCGTTCACCGTCGCCGGGTTGCCTTCCGACTCGTAGATGTCGGTCACCGCCTTGGCACCGTGCGCGGCCGCGGTGTGCTCGGCCACGTTGCGCAGGTCGGCGAAGATCTGCTGGCGCATGCCCTCGTCAAAGGTGCGGATGGTGCCGACCATCTCCACTTCATCGGGAATGATGTTGTAGCGGATGCCACCGTTGATCGCGCCGAAGGTCACCACCGCCGGCTGCTTGGACAGGTTGGTGCGGCGGCTGACGATGGTCTGCGCGGTGCCGATCAGGTCGGCGGTGGCCACGATCGGGTCCACGCCGTTCCACGGTGCCGAGCCATGGGTCTGGCGGCCGATCACCTTGATGCCGAAACGATCCGACGCCGCCATCAACGGGCCGCCACGCACCGCGATCTGGCCCGCCTGCACGCTGGAGAACACATGCAGGCCGAACACCGCCTCCGGCTTGAAGTCAGCAAACAGGCCTTCCTTCAGCATCAGCGCGGCACCGCCCTCTTCCGGCGGCGGTGCGCCTTCTTCGGAAGGCTGGAAGATCAGCATCACCTGGCCCGGCAGGTCCTTCTTCATCGCCACCAGCGCCTGCGCCACGCCAAGCAGGGTGGCGGTGTGCGCATCGTGGCCGCAGGCATGCATCACGCCCACGGTCTGCCCGCGGTACTGCGCGGTGGCCTTGGACGCGAACGGCAGGCCGGTCTGTTCGGTCACCGGCAGCGCGTCCATGTCCGCGCGCAGGGCGATCTTCGGTCCCGGCTTGCCGCCTTCGATGATCGCCACCACGCCGTGGTGGGCGATGCCGGTCTTCGGCTTCAGGCCCATCGCGCGCAGGCGCTTGGCGACCTCGGCCGAGGTGCGCTCCTCGCGGTTGGACAGTTCCGGATGCGCGTGGAAGTCACGTCGCCACTCCACCACCTGGGCCTGCAGGCGCTGCGCGGCGGCGGTCACCTCCGGGCGCTCGGCCTGCTGGGCGTGGGCAAGGGCCGGCAGGGCCAGCAGCAGGGCGGACAGCAGCAGGGAACGACGCATCGGGGGTCTCCACGGAAGGGGTCTGCACCTGAATGTAGGCCAACACCGCCCCCACGGGAACCTCCTCCGCCGCACCCGGTCTTAGCGCCCGTCCCATACGTCATGCAGGAAACGTAGCGGACCGCAGGTATGCTTTGCGCATTGCCACCCGGGGTCCGCCCCGTCCAGCCCTCTTGGAGTCCTTGAATGTCACGTGTTTGGAAGATCGTGCTGCTGGTCGTGGCAGTGCTGGTGCTGGCGGTGGTGGGCGTACGCATCCTCGGTGGCGGCAAGGACAAGGCCGGTGGCCAGGCCGCAGGCGCGCGCCAGGGCGGTGAGGATCCCGATGCAGGCCCGGTGCCGGTAACCGTGGTCGATGCGACGCGCCAGGACGTGCCGGTGTATGCCAGCGCGCTCGGCACTGTGACCGCGATGAACACCGTCACGGTCAGCCCGCAGGTCGGCGGCCAGCTGATGAGCATCCATTTCCGCGAGGGCCAGGAAGTGAAGCAGGGTGACCTGCTGGCACAGATCGACCCGCGCAGCGCCCAGGCCAGCTACGACCAGGCCGTGGCGGCCAAGCGCCAGAACGAAGCGCTGCTGGCCACCGCGCGTTCCAACTACCAGCGCTCCAACGCGCCGGAGTACCGCCAGTTCGTCGCCAAGACCGATCTGGATACACAGCGAAATCAAGTGGCACAGTACGAAAGCGCGGTGGCCGCCAACGAAGCCGCCGCGCGTGCCGCGCAGGTGCAGCTGCAGTACACCCGCATCACCGCGCCGATCTCGGGCATCGCCGGCATCCGCGCGGTCGACGCCGGCAACGTGGTCAACGCCGGTACCGCGCTGGTCACCCTTACCCAGATCCACCCGATCCACGTACTGTTCAACCTGCCCGAGCGCCAGCTCGGCGACGTGCGCCAGGCGCAGAACGCCGGCGTCGTGCCGGTGGCCGCGCTGGACCGCGCCGACTCGCACGTGCTGTCCGGTGACGGCAAGCTGGACGTGGTCGACAACCTGATCAGCGCCGACAGCGGCACCTTCAAGGCCCGCGCGATCTTCGACAACACCGACAACGGCCTCTGGCCGGGCCAGTTCGTCAACGTGCGCATGCAGCTGCGCACGATCGGCGGCGGCGTGGTCATCCCCACCCAGGCGGTGCTGCGTGGCCCGGACGGCGAGTACGTCTATGTCGTGCAGGGCGACAACACGGTGAAGATGCAGACCGTGCGCAGCGGCGTGGAAGTGGGCGACAGCCAAGTGCAGATCGCCGAAGGCCTGAAGGGCGGCGAGCGCGTTGTCAGCGAAGGCCAGTTCCGCCTGAAGCCGGGCAGCAAGGTGACCGCGCTGAAACCGGGCGAGACCCCGGCCGCGCCGACCGAGGCCGAACTGAAGGCCGCCGAACAGAAGAGTGGCGGCGGTGGCCGTCGTGGTGGTGGCCCGCGCTGAGCGCAGGCCACCCTTTCCTTTCGCGCCGGCCTCGCAGCCGGCGCTGCCATTGAAGCGCAGCAAGGATCAGTCCGTGGGCTTTTCGACGATCTTCATCCGCCGTCCCATCGCGACCTCGCTGTTGATGGCGGGTCTGTTGCTGCTGGGCATCCTGGGTTACCGCAAGCTGCCGGTGTCGGCGCTGCCGGAAATCGATGCGCCCAGCCTGGTGGTCACCACCCAGTACCCGGGTGCCAACGCGACCACCATGGCCTCGCTGGTGACCACGCCGCTGGAGCGCCAGTTCGGGCAGATTTCCGGGCTGGAACTGATGACCTCCGATTCCTCGGCCGGGTTGTCGACGATCATTCTGCAGTTCTCGATGGACCGCGACATCGACATCGCCGCGCAGGACGTGCAGGCGGCGATCCGCCAGGCCACCCTGCCCTCCTCGCTGCCGTACCAGCCGGTCTACAACCGGGTGAACCCAGCCGACGCGGCCATCGTCACCCTGAAGCTGACCTCGGACACGCGCCCGCTGCGTGACGTCAACAACTACGCCGACTCGATCCTCGCCCAGCGCCTGTCGCAGGTGCAGGGCGTGGGCCTGGTTTCGATCGCCGGCAACGTGCGCCCGGCCGTGCGCATCCAGGTCAACCCGGCGCAGCTGTCGAACATGGGCCTGACCATGGAGGAGCTGCGCAGCGCGCTCACCCAGGCCAACGTCAATGCGCCCAAGGGTTCGTTGAACGGCAAGACCCAGTCTTACAGCATCGGCACCAACGACCAGCTGGCCAGCGCCGCCGAGTACCGCGACACCATCATCAGCTACAAGAACGGCCGCCCGGTGCGGTTGTCCGACGTGGCCGACGTGGTCGATGGCGTGGAGAACGACCAGTTGGCCGCCTGGGCCAACGGCAAGCCGGCCGTGCTGCTGGAAGTGCGCCGCCAGCCGGGCGCCAACATCGTGCAGACCGTCGAGCGCATCCGCGCGATCCTGCCGCAGCTGCAGGGCGTGCTGCCGGCCGACGTGCACCTGGAAGTCTTCAACGACCGCACCGAGACCATCCGCGCCTCGGTGCATGAAGTGCAGTTCACCCTGATCCTCACCATCGGCCTGGTGGTGGCGGTCATCTTCGTGTTCCTGCGGCGGTTCTGGGCCACCATCATTCCGTCGGTGGCGGTGCCGCTGTCGCTGGCCGGCACTTTCGCGGTGATGGCCTTCGCCGGCATGTCGCTGGACAATCTCTCGCTGATGGCGCTTGTGGTGGCCACCGGCTTCGTGGTCGACGATGCGATCGTGATGATCGAGAACATCGTCCGCTACATCGAGCAGGGCAAGAGTGGCAAGGAAGCGGCCGAGATCGGTGCGCGCCAGATCGGCTTCACCGTGCTGTCGCTGACCGTGTCGCTGGTGGCGGTGTTCCTGCCGCTGCTGCTGATGCCCGGCGTCACCGGCCGCCTGTTCCATGAGTTCGCCTGGGTGCTGAGCATCGCGGTCGTGCTGTCGATGCTGATCTCGCTGACGCTGACCCCGATGATGTGCGCCTACCTGCTCAAGCCCGATGCCCTGCCCGAGGGCGAGGACGCGCATGAGCGCGCCGCGGCGGCCGGCAAGCAGAACCTGTGGACGCGCACCGTGGGCCTGTACGAGCACAGCCTGGACTGGGTGCTGGGCCACCAGCGCCTGACCCTGGCCGTGGCCGGCGGCGCGCTGGTGCTGACCGTACTGCTGTACGTGCTGATTCCCAAGGGCCTGCTGCCTGAACAGGACACCGGCCTGATCACCGGCGTGGTCCAGGCCGACCAGAACATCGCCTTCCCGCAGATGGAGCAGCGCACCAGGCAGGTGGCCGAAGCCCTGCGCCAGGACCCGGACGTGACCGGCGTGTCGGCCTTCATCGGCGCCGGCAGCATGAACCCCACCCTGAACCAGGGCCAGCTGTCGATCGTGCTGAAGGAGCGCGGCGAGCGTGACGGCCTGGATGAGATCCTGCCGCGCCTGCAGAAGGCCGTGGCCGGCATCCCCGGCGTGGCGCTGTACCTGAAGCCGGTGCAGGACGTGACCCTGGATACCCGTGTGGCCGCCACCGAGTACCAGTACTCGCTGTCGGACGTGGATTCGGCCACCGTGGCCACCCAGGCCACGCGCCTGACCGAGGCGCTGCGCAAGCGCCCGGAACTGGCCGACGTCGACAACAACCTGTCCAACCAGGGCCGCGCCCTGGAGCTGAACATCGACCGCGACAAGGCCAGCGTGCTGGGCGTGCCGATGCAGACCATCGATGACACGCTCTACGATGCGTTCGGCCAGCGCCAGATCTCGACCATCTTCACCGAGCTCAACCAATACCGCGTCGTGCTGGAAGTGGCGCCGGAGTTCCGCACCAGCACCGCGCTGATGGAGCAACTGGCCGTGGCCTCCAACGGTGCCGGCGCGCTGACCGGCACCAACGCCACCAGCTTCGGCCAGGTCACCTCGTCCAACTCGTCCACCGCCACCGGCATCGGCGCGCAGAACACCGGCATCACCGTCGGTGCGGGCAACATCATCCCGCTGTCGGCGCTGGCCGACAGCAAGGTCACCAGCGCGCCGCTGGTGGTCAGCCACCAGCAGCAGCTGCCGGCGGTGACGGTCTCCTTCAACATCGCCCCGGGCTACTCGCTGTCCGATGCGGTCAAGGCCATCGAAGAGACCAAGGACAGCCTGGACATGCCGGCCCACCTGCATGCCGAGTTCATCGGCAAGGCGGCCGAATTCACCGGCAGCCAGACCGACGTGGTGTGGCTGCTGCTGGCCTCGCTGGTGGTCATCTACATCGTGCTGGGCGTGCTGTACGAGAGCTACATCCACCCGATCACGATCATCTCGACCCTGCCGCCTGCCGGCGTCGGTGCGCTGCTGGCACTGATGGTCTGTGGCCTGAGCCTGTCGGTGGACGGCATCGTCGGCATCGTGCTGCTCATCGGCATCGTCAAGAAGAACGGCATCATGATGGTGGACTTCGCCATCGAGGCGCGCCGTGCCGGGGCCAACGCGCATGAAGCGATCCGCCGCGCCTGCCTGCTGCGCTTCCGCCCGATCATGATGACCACCGCCGCGGCCATGCTCGGCGCGCTGCCGCTGGCGCTGGGCACCGGCATCGGTTCGGAGCTGCGCCGTCCGCTGGGCATCGCCATCGTCGGCGGGCTGCTGCTCTCGCAACTGGTCACGCTGTACACCACGCCGGTGATCTACCTGTACATGGAGCGCTTCTCGGAATGGATGGCACGCCGCCGCGAGCAGCGCGCCCTGCGCGACGGCACGCTGCAGGAGCCGCAGGCATGATCCACGCCCCGCTGCTGCGGGGGGCCGCGCGATGAACCTGTCCGGCCCCTTCATCCGCCGCCCGATCGGCACCGCGCTGCTGGCCGTCGGCCTGTTCATGATCGGCGTGATCTGCTATCTGCGGCTGGGCGTGTCGGCACTGCCGAACATCGAGATCCCGGTGATCTTCGTGCATGCCAACCAGGCCGGCGCGGATGCGGCGACCATGGCGTCCACGGTGACCGCGCCGCTGGAACGCCACCTCGGCCAGCTGCCGGGCATCGACCGCATGCGCTCGTCGAGCTCGGAAGGCAGCTCGCTGGTGTTCATGATCTTCCAGAGCGACCGCAACATCGATTCGGCCGCACTGGACGTGCAGACCGCGATCAATTCGGCACAGGCCGACCTGCCCTCGGGGCTGGGCTCGCCGATGTACCAGAAGGCGAACCCGAACGACGATCCGGTCATCGCCATCGCCCTGACCTCGCAGACGCAGTCCGCCGACGAGCTGTACAACGTCGCCGATTCGCTGCTGGCCCAGCGCATCCGCCAGATCAGCGGCGTGGCCTCGGTGGACATCGCCGGTGCCTCGACGCCGGCCGTGCGCGTGGACGTCAACCTGCGCCAGATGAACGCTCTCGGCCTGACCGCCGACGACCTGCGCAATGCGGTGCGCGCGGCCAACGTGACCTCGCCCACCGGCTTCCTCAGCGACGGCAATTCCACCACGGCGATCATCGCCAACGATTCGGTGGCGCGTGCCGCCGATTTCGCCGAGCTGGTGGTCAAGACCCAGGGCGATGGCCGGGTGATCCGCCTGAAGGACATCGCCAACGTCTATGACGGCCAGCAGGATGCCTACCAGGCCGCGTGGTTCAACCACAAACCGGCCGTGGTGATGTACGTGTTCACCCGCGCCGGCGCCAACATCGTCGAGACCGTGGACCGGGTGAAGGCACAGATTCCCGGCCTGCGCGACTACCTGCAGCCCGGCACCACGATGACGCCGTACTTCGACCGTACGCCGACCATCCGCTCGTCGCTGCATGAAGTGCAGATCACCCTGCTGATCAGCCTGGCGATGGTGGTGCTGACCATGGCGCTGTTCCTGCGCCGGCTGGCACCTACCCTGATCGCCGCCGTGACCGTGCCACTGTCGCTGGCCGGCGCCGCGCTGGTGATGTACGCGCTGGGCTTCACCCTCAACAACCTGAGCCTGCTGGCGCTGGTGATCGCAATTGGTTTCGTGGTGGACGATGCGATCGTGGTGATCGAGAACATCATGCGCCACCTCGACGAAGGCATGCCGCGCATGCAGGCGGCCTTCACCGGTGCGCGCGAGATCGGCTTCACCATCGTCTCGATCACCGCCTCGCTGGTGGCGGTGTTCATTCCGCTGCTGTTCGCCAGCGGCATGATGGGTGCGTTCTTCCGCGAGTTCACCGTCACCCTGGTGGCGGCCATCTTGGTCTCGATGATCGTCTCGCTGACCCTGACCCCGGCGCTGTGCAGCCGCTTCCTCAGCGCCCACGACCACACCGCCGCACCATCGCGCTTCGGCCGCTGGCTCGATGCCGGGCATGAACGCATGCTGCGCATCTACACGGTGTTCCTGGACTTCTCGCTACGCCATGCGCTGCTGCTTTCGCTCACCCCGCTGATCCTGATCGGCGTCACCATCTTCCTGTTCGGTGCAGTGAAGAAGGGCGCGTTCCCGCCGCAGGACACCGGCCTGATCTGGGGCCGCGCCAACTCCAGCGCCACGGTGTCCTTCGAGGACATGGTGGCCCGCCAGCGCCGCATCACCGACATGCTGATGGCCGACCCGGCGGTGAAGACCGTGGGCGTGCGGCTGGGCAGTGGCCGCCAGGGCTCCAGCGCGCAGTTCAACGTCGAGCTGAAATCGCGCAAGGATGGCCGCCGCGAGACCACCGCGCATGCGCTGGCCCGCCTGAGTGCCAAGGCCGACCGCTACCCCGACCTGCAGCTGCGCCTGCGCGCGATCCAGGATCTGCCCAGCAACGACGGTGGTGGCAACAGCCAGGGCGCGCAGTACCGCATCTCGCTGCAGGGCAACGACCTGGCCGCGCTGCAGGAATGGCTGCCCAAGCTGCAGGCGGCGCTGAAGAAGAACCCGAAGCTGCGTGACGTCGGCACCGACGTCGACAATGCCGGCCTGCGCCAGAACATCGAGATCGACCGCGCCAAGGCCGCGCGCCTGGGCATCAGCGTGGGTGCCATCGACGGCGCGCTGTACGGCGCCTTCGGCCAGCGCCAGATCTCCACGATCTACTCGGACATCAACCAGTACAGCGTGGTGGTCAACGCGCTGCCGTCGCAGACCGCCACGCCGGCGGCACTGGACGAGGTGTACGTGAAGGCACGCAGCGGCGAAATGGTGCCGATCACCGCGGTGGCCCGCCAGGCCCCGGGCCTGGCGCCGTCGCAGATCACCCATGAAAACCAGTACACGACGATGGACCTGAGCTACAACCTCGCACCGGGCGTCAGCGCCGGCGAAGCCAAGGCGATCATCGATTCGACGGTGGCAGGCATGCGCATGCCGGGCGACATCCGCCTGGCCGACGATGCGGGCTTCGGCTTCAGTTCCGACCCCAGCGACATGCTGATCCTGGTGATGGCGGCGATCCTGACCGTGTACCTGGTGCTGGGCATGCTGTACGAAAGCCTGATCCATCCGGTGACGATCCTGTCGACCCTGCCGGCGGCCGGCGTGGGCGCGCTGCTGGCGCTGTTCGGCACCAATACCGAGCTGTCGGTCATCTCGATGATCGCGCTGGTGCTGCTGATCGGCATCGTCAAGAAGAACGCGATCATGATGATCGACTTCGCCCTGGTGGCGCAGCGCGAGCACGGCCTGGCGCCGCGCGAGGCGGCACGCGAGGCCAGCATCGTGCGCTTCCGCCCGATCATGATGACCACGATGGTGGCAATCCTGGCGGCGGTGCCGTTGGCAATCGGCCTCGGCGAGGGCTCGGAGCTGCGCCGTCCGCTGGGCATCGCGATGATCGGCGGCCTTCTGTTCTCGCAGAGCCTGACCCTGCTGAGCACCCCGGCGCTGTACGTGATCTTCTCGTGCCTGGCCGAACGCTGGCGGGCACGCCGCGCACGCAGGCGCGAAGCGAAGCTGCTGAAGCGCGCGCAGCGCGCGTGATGGGAGGTGCCGGCCAGCGGCCGGCACTACCGGTTCTGGTGGGTGCGGACCGTTGGTCCGCACGCCCCCGGATTTGACGGGCCGTAACGAAAAGAGAACAATTCTCATCCAGCTACGGTCCTGCGCCGCCTCCCCCAGCGACGCCCCGCTGCCGCTTGCCGGCATGCCTGCGTGATCCCAGCCATCGACCCCTTCCCTTCCGCCACCGCGGACGGTCGTGTGCTGTCCGCGAAGGATCCCCCACCGATGCTGCCCACCCGTTCTCCCCGCTTGGCCGTGCTGGCCATGGCCCTGTCCGCCGCCTGTGCCGCCCACGCCGAAGCCCCGGCCGACACCCGCAGTGCCACCGACCTGGATGCGATCAAGGTCACCGCCGAACGCACCCATACTGAAGCCGGCGCCCTCGGCGACCGCGCCCTGCGCGATACCCCGTTCGCCATCACCGCCGTCGGCCGCGAGCAGATCGAGCAGCGCCAGGTTGTTTCGCTGGGCGAAGTCTTCCTGTTCGACCCGTCAGTCACCACCCAGGTCAGCGCCTACGCCAGTGGCTGGAGCTCGCCGATCCGCAACCGCGGCATCGATCTGAACTACGACAGCTACCGCGTCAACGGCCTGCAGGTCTCCTCGTGGGGTACCGAATGGCCGCTGGAAGTGATGGAGCAAGTCGACCTGCTGAAGGGCCCCGGCGGCTTCCTGTACGGCTTCGGCGCACCGGGCGGCATCGTCAACTACATCACCAAGAAGCCCACCGACGTGCCCACCTTCAGCGCCCAGCTGGGCTGGCGCGAACAGGGCATCGTCAGCGGCGGCGTGGATGTCGGCGGCCGCTTCGGCAACGAGCAGATGTTCGGCTACCGCTTCAACGCGTACCAGGAAAAGGGCGAGACCTTCAACGGCGGCCACGTCGACCGCAAGGTCGGTGCGCTGTCGCTGGACGCGCGCCTGAGCGATGCGCTCACCTGGACCTTCGACGGCGTGTTCCAGTCGCGCGACCTCAGCGAGGAATCGCCGCAGTACTACTTCATCGGCCTGACCTCGTTGCCGCGCCCGATCGCCGGTGACGTCGACAACAGCGTACCGGGCACTTACTACGACACCCGCTCCAGCCTGCTGTCGACCGCGCTGAACTGGCAGATCAACAGTGACTGGAAGGCCAGCCTGAGCTACGGCGTCACCACCTCGTGGAACGACGTCAACAAGATCTTCGCCTACATCGACGACGTGAAGGGCGATTACAACGTCAACGTCTACGAGCTGGGCGGCAAGAGCGAATGGAAGCTGGCCCAGGCGCTGATGCAGGGCAGCTTCCGCACCGGCCCGCTGCAGCACCAGCTGGTGGCCGGCGTCAGCCACCAGACCGGGCTGGGGTGGGACCGCCCCTATGAGTGGAACACCATCGGCCGCGCCAACCTCTACCAGCGTTCGGCCATCCGCCACGACGCGGTGGGCTCGCGGGTGCTGAGCCGTGGGGATGAAACCGTGCAGCAGGCGGTCTTCGCCAGCGACACCATCGACTTCGGTGGTGGCTGGTCGGTGCTGGCCGGCTGGCGCTACAACGACTTCGAGACCAAGGGCAGCTACCACACCTACCCGGTCACTCCGACCTACGCGGTGATGTACAAGCCCAGCGACGCAGTGACCCTGTACGCCAGCTACATCGAATCGCTGGAAGCCGGCAGCCGCGTCGGCAACACCTACATCAATGCCGGCGATGTGCTCGACCCGACCATCAGCAAGCAGTACGAGATCGGCGCCAAGGTCGAAGCAGCGCGCTGGAACGCGAACGTGGCCGCCTTCCGGCTGGAACGCGGTGCCAACATCGACCTGCTGACCGACGCCGGCAAGTTCCTCGTGCAGGACGGCATCACCCTGTATGAAGGCGTGGAAGCCAGCGCCGACCTGCACCTGAGCGACGCGCTGACCGTCGGCGGCGGCGTGACCTGGCTGGACCCGACCTACGACAAGCTGTCCCCGGCCAGCGCCTCGCAGGAAGGCAACCGCACCGCCGGCGCGGCCCGCTGGAGCGGCGTGCTGCACGCCAACTACCAGCTGCCGTGGGTGGACGGGCTGGAAGCCTATGCCGCCGTGCGCTACTACGGCGATGTCTGGTACGACGCCGACAACACCCTGAAGCTGCCCGACTACACCCTGGTCAACGCCGGCGTGGGCTACCACCTGGTCGCCTCGGGCCATCCGGTCATCCTGCGCGCCAGCGTGGAAAACCTGGGCAACCGCAAGTACTGGTCGAACGCAGGCGTCGGCCTGCCGCGCACCTTTGCGGTGAGCGTGCGTTGGGAGATGTAACCCGGCGCTACCCAACTCGGTGGGTGCGGACCGGGTCCGCACAACGGCTGCTGAAGATGGGTGGGTGCGGACCGTTGGTCCGCACATCGGCCCCCCATTTCACGCCCACACCGCAATAATGGGGGGCATCCCGCCCCCCGAGCCTGCATGTCCACCCGCGAATCCCGCTTCAGCCGCCTGTGGGCCCACGAAAAGGCCAGCTACGGCCTGCGCGTCTTCATCGCCCTGACCACCGCGCTGGGCCTGTGCTGGCACCTGGACGCGCTGCCGGCGCTGCCCGGCGTGTTCCTCGGCATCATTGCCAGCGCCATCGCCGAGACCGATGACAACTGGTGGGGCCGGACCAAGGCCGTGCTGCTGTCGCTGCTGTGTTTCTGCATCGCCGCCGCCTCGGTCATCTGGCTGTTCCCGCTGCCGTGGGTATACATCGGCGCACTGGCACTGTCGACGTTCTGCCTGACCCTGCTGGGTGCGCTGGGCGAGCGCTACGCATCCATCGCCCAGGCCACGGTGACGCTGGCCATCTACACCATGATCGGCCTGGAGCAGCACGGCGGCGCCGACGACCTGACCCGCGCGGTGGAAGCGGCCAGCCACCTGCTGATCGGCGCGGTCTGGTACGGCCTGCTGTCGATCCTGTGGACGGCACTGTTCGCCAACCGCCCGGTGCGCGAACGGGTGGCCCGCCTGTACGTGGAACTGGGTCGCTACCTGCAGCTGAAGGCCACCCTGTTCGAGCCGGTGCGCGAAGCCGACCTGCAGCGCCGCCAGCTGGATTTGGCCGAACAGAACCGGCGCGTGGTCGGCGCGCTGAACGAAGCCAAGGCCGCGATCCTCGCCCGCTTCGGCCGCTCCGGCCGGCCGGGCGTCAATTCCGGCCTGTACCTGCGCCTGTACTACATGGCGCAGGATTTCCACGAACGCGCCAGCTCCTCGCACTATCCCTACGGCGCGCTGGTCGATGCGTTCTTCCACAGCGACGTGCTGTACCGCTGCCAGCGCCTGCTCGACCTGCAGGGCCAGGCCTGCGCGCGCCTGGGCGAGGCGATCCGCCTGCGCCGCCCGTTCGTGTACGGCGAAAGCAACCAGCAGGCCGGCCGTGACCTGGCCGATGCGCTGGCCTACCTGCGTGACCAGCAGCGCCCGCAGTGGCAGCGCCTGCTCGGCTCGCTCGACCTGCTGGTGCACAACCTGCGCAGCATCGAGCGCCGCCTGCTCGATGCCGAGCGTTCCGAGGCCAGCCTGGACAACGTCGATACGCGCCTGCGCGACAGCAACCCGCATACCCTGCGCGAGATGGGCGTGCGCATCCGCCAGCAGCTCACGCCGGGCTCGGTGCTGTTCCGTCACGGCCTGCGCATGGCGGTGGCGCTGGTCGCCGGCTTCCTCGCCATCCGCCTGTTCGACGCACAGCACGGCTCGTGGGTGCTGCTGACCATCGTCTTTGTGTGCCGGCCCAACTTCGGCGCCACCCGCCAGCGCCTTGCCCAGCGCGTGGTCGGCACCCTCGCCGGCCTGGTGCTGACCTGGGCGCTGCTGCAGCTGTTCCCGCAGCTGCACGTGCAGCTGCTGATCGCCCTGCTGTCGGCGCTGCTGTTCTTCTACAACCGCACCGACCGCTACCTGGTGGCCTCGGCGGCGATCACGGTGATGGCGCTGACCTGCTTCAACCTGATCGGCGATGGCTTCGTGCTGATCGTGCCGCGCATGGTCGACACGGTGCTGGGCTGTGCCATCGCCGCGGCGGCCGCGTTCCTGATCCTGCCCGACTGGCAGGGCCGGCAGCTGCACCTGGTGCTGGCACGCGTGCTGGACACCGCCTCGCGCTACCTCGATTCGGTGCTGGGCCAGTACCGCAGCGGCATGCGCGACGACCTCGCCTACCGCATCGCCCGCCGCGACATGCACAACGCCGACGCGGCGCTGTCCACGGCGCTGTCGAACATGCTGCGCGAGCCCGGCCACGTGCGCCGCAACCTCGACGCCGGCTTCCACTTCCTGGCCCTGTCCAACACGCTGCTTGGCCATCTGTCAGCGCTGGGCGCGCACCGCGACCAGGTGGACAGCTACGCGGGCGACCCGCTGGCCCTGGCCGCCGGTGAGCGCGTGCGCAAGGCCCTGCAGCAGCTGGCCACCGCCCTGACCGCGCGGCAGCCGGTGAGCGAGGAAGACAACGATGCCGACCGCGCGGTGGCCGCCGAGCTGGAACAGATCGAGGAGGCGATGCCGCCGAAGCTGCAGTTGATCCGCACGCAGATGGCGCTGGTGCTGCGGCTGCTGCCGAAGGTGCGTGCGGCGGCGAACCAGGCGGTGGCGACGTTGACCTGATGGGGCGAGGGATGTGCCGACCAACGGTCCGCACCTGCCAATGCCGCACCATCGTGTTGCAGCTGGCGCTGCACCCCGATAACAGCCTCGGGGGGATACTGGCCAATCTCCCCCTTGCTGGATGTTCCCCATGAAGATCGAACTGGGCGGCCGCACTGCGCTGGTCACTGCTTCCACCGCCGGCATCGGCCAGGCCATCGCCGGGGGCCTGGCCACCGCCGGTGCCACGGTGGTCATCAACGGCCGCAGCGTCGACAGCACCGAGCGCGCACGCCAGCGCCTGCTGGCCGCCGTGCCCGGCGCCGAGGTGATCGGCGTGGCCGCCGACCTCTCCGATGTGGCCGGCGTGGAGACCCTGCTGGCCCGTCTGCCGAAGATCGACATCCTGGTCAACAACGCCGGCATCTTCGGCCCGCAGGATTTCTTCGACACCGACGACGCCACCTGGGAACGCTACTGGCAGACCAACGTGATGTCCGGCGTGCGCCTGGCCCGCGCCCTGCTGCCGGCCATGGTCGATGCCGGCTGGGGGCGGGTGCTGTTCATTTCTTCTGAATCGGCGCGCAACATTCCGGCCGACATGATCCATTACGGGGTCAGCAAGACTGCCCAGCTGTCGCTGTCGCGCGGCCTGGCCAAGCGCGTGGCCGGCAGCGGCGTCACCGTCAATGCAGTGCTGCCCGGCCCGACCCTGTCCGACGGCTTCGCGGCGATGTTCGAGGAAGAACGCGCGCGCAGCGGCAAGCCGCTGGAGCAGATCGGCCGTGAATTCGTCATGGCCAACCGCCCCGCATCGGTGATCCAGCGCGCGGCCACCGTCGAGGAAGTGGCCAACATGGTGGTCTACCTGGCGTCGGCGCAGGCCTCGGCCACGTCCGGCGCCGCCCTGCGCGTGGATGGTGGCGTGGTCGACGATATCGTGTGAGCGTTGGTGGGGTGGCTGAGATGTGCGGACCAACGGTCCGCACCCACCGGAGGTAAGAGTCCGCACCTGCCGCATCCCTGCCTGACAGGCAGGGATGCTAGGCTGCGCCGGTCAAGGAGGTTCCATGTCCGGTCACAACCAGTTTGCCCTGCTGCGCCAGCGCCGCTTCCTGCCGTTCTTCATCGTGCAGGCGCTGGGCGCCTTCAACGACAATGTGTACCGGCAAGCCATCATCGGCCTGTTGTTCTACCTGGGCGTATCGGACGAGCAGCGCTCGCTGTACACCACGCTGGCACCGGCCATCTTCATCCTGCCCTACTTCCTGTTCTCCGCCCTGGCCGGGCAGATCGCCGACAAGCTGGAGAAATCGCGGCTGATCGTGATCACCACCACCATGGAGATCGTGATCATGTCGCTGGCGGCCATCGGCTTCATCACCGAGAACCTGCCTTTCCTGCTGGTGGCGCTGTTCTGCACCGGCATGCAGTCGACCCTCTTCGGGCCGGTCAAGTATTCGGTGCTGCCCTCGGTGCTGAAGCCGGAGGAACTGACCGGCGGCAACGGCCTGGTCGAAATGGGCACCTCGATCTCGATCCTGTCCGGCATGATCATCGGCGGCTCGGTGTTCCTGCTGGCCGGCAGCCACGGCCCGGTCGTGGCTGCAACGGCGGTCATCGCGCTGGCGATCTGCGGCAACCTCGCCGCGCGGATGATCCCGCGCGTCGATGCCGGTGATCCGGACCTGAAGATCAACTGGAACCCGCTGCCCGAGTCGCTGGTGGTGCTGCGCATGGCGCGGCAGCAGAAGGCGGTGCGCAACGCCATCCTCGGCGTGTCCTGGTTCTGGTTCGTCGGCACCGTGCTGACCTCGCAGCTGCCCAACTACGCGCTGGTCAACCTCGGCGGCGAGCCCAAGCTGTACCTGTTCGCGCTGGCGCTGTTCTCGGTCGGCACCGGCGTCGGCTCGCTGCTGTGCGAGAAGCTGTCGGCACGCACGGTGGAAATCGGCCTGGTGCCGCTGGGCGCCTTCGGCATGACCGCCTTCCTGCTGGACCTGTACTTCGCCCGCACCGGCGAGGCGACCGTACAGAACCTGGGCGTGCTGGCCTTCCTGCAGCAGCCGGGCAGCGTGCGCATCGTCGTCGACCTGATCGGCATCGGCCTGTTCACCGGCGTGTTCGTGGTGCCGCTGTTCGCGCTGATCCAGAGCCGCACGCCGAAGGCACAGATGTCGCGCGTGTTCGCCGCGCTGAACATCCAGAACTCCGGCTTCATCGTCGCTGCTGCACTGCTGTCGCTGGCCGCGCACCAGCTGCTGCACTGGTCCATTCCGCAGCAGTTCCTGGCCCTGGCCATCGCCAATGCCATCGTGGCGATCTACATTTTCACCATCGTCCCCGAGTTCCTGATGCGCTTCCTCAGCTGGCTGATGGTGCGCACGCTGTACCGGCTGCGCCCGCACGGCATCGAGGCCAACGTGCCCGACGAAGGCGCCGCGCTGCTGGTCTGCAACCATGTCAGCTACATGGATGCACTGATCCTGTCGGCGACGATCCCGCGCCCGGTGCGTTTCGTCATGTACTACAAGATCTTCAACATCCCGGTGATGCGCTGGATCTTCCGCACCGCCAAGGCCATTCCCATTGCTGGTGCACGCGAAGACCCGGCGCTGATGCAGCGCGCGTTCGACGAGATCGATGCGGCGCTGGCCGAAGGCGAACTGGTCTGCATCTTCCCCGAAGGCGCGCTGACCAAGGACGGCACGATGGCGCCGTTCAAATCCGGCGTGGAGAAGATCCTGGAGCGGCGTCCGGTGCCGGTGGTGCCGATGGCGCTGCGTGGCATGTGGTCGAGCATGTGGAGCCGGCGCGACACGCGCCTGGGCCGCATGCGCGTGCCGCGGCGGTTCCGCGCCACGGTGCAGGTGGTGGCCGCACCGCCTGTGGACGGCCACAGTGCCGACGCCGCGACCCTGGAAGTCCAGGTGCGCGCCCTTCGTGGCGACCACGCGTGAGCCTGGCGGCGCTGAACTGCACTGCGACCGGGCAGGCTGGTGTACGCCGCCAACCCAGGCGCGGCGGGCATGTAAACGCATACATAAGGCGTCGCTTGCGGTAGATTACGCAGCCAAAGGGGGGAGGTCAGGTCTGCACACTGCAGCCCAACCGCCAAGGAATGGAGTCTTGCTTTGAATCAACCACCATCGCTCAGCCGTCCGGTCTACATCCCCAACCATCTTGTCTGGGCGATTCTGACGACGCTGTTCTGCTGCCTGCCGCTGGGCGTGGTGTCGATCGTGTATGCCTCCCAGGTCGACGGTCTGCGCGCCGCCGATGATCTGCCGGGGGCCTACGCGGCATCGCGCAAGGCGGGCTGGTGGGCAGTGGCTTCCGCTGTCGCCCTGCCTGTCCTGTTCCTGTTGTGGCTCGGGCTGTTCGGCGGTCTCGCCGTGCTGGGCGCTCTTTCCGAACATTGATTCACCACTACCACCACCACCCAACGAGGCATTCGCACCATGAATACCACCACCCCGTACATCCCGAACAATCTGGTCTGGGCCATCCTGTCCACCCTGCTCTGCTGCCTGCCGGTCGGCATCGTATCGATCGTCTACGCTGCACAGGTCAACGGCAAGCTGGCCGCCGGTGACGTCGCCGGTGCCCAGGAATCGGCGGACAAGGCCAAGAAGTGGGCGATCTGGTCGGCCATTGCCTGGCTGATCATGGTCGTTCTGTATGTGCTGTTCTTCGTTGTCATGGGCGGCATCGGCGCCATGAGCAACAGCGGCTACTGATGCAGTGCACGGGATCCGGCGCAGTGCCGGATCCCGCCCACGCATGTCCCTCGCCCCCGTTCAATCACGCCTGGCCCGCTGGGCGCCGCTGCTGGCCTCGTCCGGGCTGGCTGCCGGTGCTGCCGTGGTCCTGCGCCACGTCAACCCGTATGTCGCCGGCAACCCGTTGCCGGGCTGCCCGCTGTACGCGCTGAGCGGCTTCTACTGCCCCGGCTGCGGCAGCACGCGCTGCCTGTATTCGCTGGTCCACTTCGACCTGCCCGGCGCCATGGCGATGAACCCGTTGCTGGTCATCGCACTGCCCCTTCTCTTCATGATGCTGCTGCACATCGCCGGCGTGCGCCCGAAGGTGCTCGATCCGTTGATGCGGCTGCTGGCCAATCCGAAATTCTGGCTGTGGGTGCTGCCGGGGTATGCGCTGCTGCGCAACCTGCCGTGGGCACCGTTCACCGCGCTGGCACCGGTGTAGTTTTGCAGCCAACGGCAGAGCCACTCGTGGCGGGCGCTGTGCCTGTGTCTCGGGCGTGGCCGAGCGGGTGGGCTGCGCAGGGGACGCTGCAAGTACATCCCTGTAAGCTCGGTCGCCGCATCCATGCGGCTCACGCCCCTGAGCAACCCACCCGCCCGGCTTCTGAAAGTTTCCGTGTGCGTCCACCACGGAAGAAAAAGAAGATCAAAAGCAAGAGCGAAAGCGGAAGCGGGTCGCTTCGCTCGGCTATGCTGGTGCGATGACTGATCGACGTGCTGGATTGATTGCCGCCATGAAGGCGGCAGGCTGTGGCGATCCCCGCAGTTGGGTGAACAGCGAACTGGGCGAGGACCTCCCACAGTTCGCGCGCTTTCTGGTGCTGCGCGATGTGCACGCGCTGGCCGATGATGTGGAGGGCGCGTTGTCGGAGGCGCTGTTTGATCGCCCGGAACTGGAACAGACGCTGGCGGCGCTACGCGGTGCGGTGGACCCGCAGGCCCTGCACGCGCTGCTGCGTGCCTACGGCAAAGCGCTCGGCAACAGCTTCGTGATGGCCGTGGACGAAGGTCCCGCGATGCGCGAAGACGGCATGCCGGGCTGGGTGCTGATGGAAACCGGCGTCGACGACGAGCCGACCGGCCGCGTTGTGCAGGGATTGCACGAGGATTACATGGCTTTCGAGGGCAGCGGCGCGCCGTAGCGCGGCCAGATCCGCATCATCCACGCATGGCGTGGATCTACGTCACCCAGCCGGCAATCACCAGCAGCGCCAGCACCGACAACCACAGCAGCAACATCCGCCACACCAGGCTCATCGCATCGCGCAGGTCCGGCAGCCGCTGCCACACCGGCAACAGGCCCGCATCGGTGTAGTCATGCGCTTCTTCGCGCAGCTCGGCATTCACGCTGGCCCGCGCCACCGCACCGAGGAAGCCGATGTCACCGGCCAGGCGCTCGCCATGGGCCTGCCGCCACGCCTTCCACGCCGTGTCGAAGTTGCCGACCAGCGCCATCGAGAACGCCATCAGCTGGGCCACCGGCCATTCAATCCAGGCCAGCAACCGCTGAGCCAGCGCCAGCGGCTCCACCGGCACCCGCGCACGCATCGGGCTCTCTGCCATCAGCGCCAGCAGGCGATAGGCCAGGGCACCGACCGGGCCCAGCAGCAGGAACCAGAACAGCACCGCGAACCAGCGCCGCAGTGCGTTGAGGACGGTCGCCTCGACCAGCGAGGGCACGTCCTCGCGCAGGCTGCCGCCGGCGGCCTGCAGGTGCCGCACCGCCGCCTGCCGGCTCGCCGCGTCGTCGGCGTCGATGATCGCTTCGATATCGCGGTCCAGGTCGCGCGGGCCCCAGCACCAGGCCAGCACTGCCACGCCCAGCAGCAGGCCAGGCAGGCCGAACAGCACCCCGCGCAGCAGCCAGGCCAGCAGGGTCATCAGCAGCAGCGGCGGCACGATCGCCAGCGCCACGCCGGCCGCTCCCTGCCATGCCCGTCCGCCATGCCCGTCCAACCAGCCCAGCCAGCGCCGGAAGCCGTCAAAACGGCGCAGCGAGGCAGCAGCGGCCGGGGCAACGTGGCCCAGGGCCAGCGCCACCAACACGGCGACCAGGGTGGTGAACATGGCAGGTCTCCCTACGAACAAGCGTTCTGCGCCGCTACCTTACCTGTCGCAGCGGCGCGCTCAGCGGTGAACCGGACTGTAACCCGACGCGTGTTCAGGTGGCGGCAATGCTGCCGCCCGCGCACGCCGGTACAGCCGCAGGGATCAGACCTGCTGCTGCCGGTACCAGTGTTCGATCAGTCCGCGCGAGATCGAGATCGGCGGCGACAGGCGGATGCCGTCCCCATCGTCCTCGACGTCACGCGCCAGCGCCGCCCCCACCTCTTCGGCGGTGAACCAGCGTGCATCTTCCAGCTCGCCATCGACGGTCGGCACGTCGTCCTGCGCCTGCGCGCGGAACCCAACCATCAACGCGCCGGGGAACGGCCACGGCTGCGAGCCCAGGTACTGGCAGGACGTCACCCGCACCTTGCTCTCCTCATGCACCTCACGCGCGACGGTCTGCTCGAAGGTCTCGCCGGGTTCGACGAAGCCGGCCAGCACCGAATAGCGGCGCGGCGCCCAGTTGGACTGGCGACCCAGCAGCAGGCGGCCCTGGTTTTCCACGGCCACGATCACCGCCGGGTCGACGCGCGGGTAATGCTCGGTGGCGCACTGCGCACAGCGGCCGACAAAGCCGCCGCGGGCGAAGGCCACCGCACCACCGCACACGCCGCAGAAGCGCGTGCGCGAATGCCAGTAGGACATGCCGCGGGCATAGCTGAAGGCGGTGGCGTCGGCCACGCTCCACAGCAGTGCCGCCTGGCGCAGGTCGAGCCGGCGCGGTGCGCTCTGGGTGACGTTGGTCGCTTCGACGGAGAACCATGCCTGGCCCGCGCGCAGGCCGAGGAAAATGGCCGAACCGGGGCCACCGCCGATCTCGGCGCCGGTCAGCGCGACCGGCTGGTCGTCCTCACCGGTGAAGGCGGTGCCGTCCTGGTCAAGGACAAGAATGCGCGCATCCGGCCACAGGCGTGCCAGGGCATCGGCATCATCGCGCAGGGCATCGGCGCGCTCGAGCGGCTCCGCCACGAAGGCGAAACCGGAAAGCGGCGAAGGAGTATTGGGCATCCGACAAGCCTGCCGCCAATTGCCGCAGGTGGCAAGGTCGGGGATGTGCGCAATCAGTCGGCGTTGCGCACAAGGGTGGCGCAGGGCATCGGCCCCGCGCCCGGCATTACATGCTGAAGCTGCTGCCGCAGCCGCAGGTGGTCTTCGCGTTCGGGTTGCGGATCACGAACTGCGCACCGGTCAGGCTCTCGGTGTAATCCACCTCGGCGCCCATCAGGTACTGCAGGCTGAGCGGGTCGACCAGCAGGGTGACCCCGCTGGTCTGCACCGCCAGGTCGTCCTCGGCGCGGTTCTCGTCGAACTCGAACCCATACTGGAACCCGGAACAGCCACCGCCCTCGATGTACACGCGCAACGACAGGTCGGGGTTGCCCTCGTCCTGGATCAGTTCCTTCACCTTGGCCGCAGCCGATTCGGTGAAGTTCAGCGGCCGCTCCAGCGACTGGTAGTCGGGAGCGGCGGCCGGCGTGGCGCCGGGCAGGGAAACTAGCGTGCTCATGGACTCAGCATGGGGGCGCCGGGGACGGCTTTCAAGCCATCGCCTCGGCCAGCTTGCGGCGCGCGGCGGTGCCGCCCTTGCCTTCGGTCGCCTCGCCCTCGCCTTCCGGCGCTGGCAGGGCCGCCACCGGGCTGCTGGCGTGGATCAGGCGGCCATTCAGCTGGGCGCCGGCGTTCATTTCCACCACCTGGTAGTGAACGTTGCCGTTCACCCGCGCGCTCGGGGTCAGCTCCACCTTCTCGGTGGCGTGCACGTCCCCGTCCAGGCGGCCGCTGATGACCACCACCTGGGCGCGGATCTCGCCCTCGATGACGCCATGCTCGGCCAGGGTCAGGGTCGCGCCGCTGGCGCCGTCCTGCGCGATCACCTTGCCGTGGATACGGCCTTCCACATACAGGCCACCACTGAATTCCACATCACCACGGATCACCACCTGGTTGCCTATCAGGGCATCCACCACCAACTGGCCATCACGGCTGGATTTGCTGTTTCCGAACATCTGCCTACTCCCCTTTGCTGGCCGGTGCGCCGGCCTGTTTCCAGTCGAATACCTGCGTGGTGCCCCCTGCACCACTCCCCAGTGTCACCCTCACCCGTTGCGGGGTGAAGTCCGTCGGCAGCATCACACTGCCGGTCAGCTGCTGGAAGTACCGGAACGAGTAATCCTGTCCCGGCACCTTGCTGCGCTGGTGCAGCTCATCCCAGCTGATCGTGGCCAGCTTGCCGTTCTTCACGCCTTCCACGGTGAAGCGCATCTGCCCCTGGCTGATGGCCCCGCGGTTGAGGTTCTGGGTCAGCACCACGGCGTACTGCCAGGTGCCGGCCGATTCGGCGCTGAACTCGATGGAATGGGTGTTCAGGCCCTTGCGCTGGCTGGTCGAGCCGACCAGGCGCTCGTAGAACGCCACGTCGGCGCGCAGGCCGGCGATCTCTTCATCGCGCTCGGCCAGCGAGGACTGCACCTCGGTGTTGGCGGCGCGGCTGATGCGGTCGGAGGCTTCCAGCGTGGCCTGCTTCTGGCCCAGTTCGGTCAGCTGCGCCTGCAACATCTCGGCGCGCTTCTCGGCGGCCTGCAGGCGCTGCCCCTGGGCATCGCGCGGCGCGCCCAGCCAGCAGCCGCCCAGCACCGCCAGCACCAGGCTGAGCAGCCAGATGCCACCGATGACCAGCAGGCGGCGACGGTCGAGCGGCGGCGGCTTGGAACCGGGCAGTCGGACCCGTGCACGCATGGGTGGGCGGTTGTTCATGGGTAGTCTCCGTGGACTCGCAATGGCGACACCAGCACGGCCCCTGTAGCAAACGACGGGCTAGTGTATGACAGGAACGGGAGCTTTCCCCGGTGCCGGCCGCCAGGGGCCGGTGGTGTTCAGCCACGTCATCGTCGATAGTGTGGCACCCCGCACAGTTCCGTCGCCGGAGCCCCCCGCCATGACCGAAGCCCACCTGTTCGTGATCGGCATTCTGCTGGCCTGGCTGGCCGGCATCCGCGTCTACCTCACCGTGTTCGGCGTCGGCCTGGCCGGCCTGCTCGGCTGGGTCGACCTGCCCCCGGCCCTGCAGGCCACCGAATCGTGGTGGGTGCTGGGCACTTCGGCCGCGCTGGCCATTGCCGAGTTCTTCGCCGACAAGATCCCCGGCGTCGATTCCATCTGGGATCTCATCCATACCCTGGCACGGGTACCGGCTGGCGCCTTCCTGGCCGCCGCCACGCTCTCGCCCGATGGCCAGCTGGGCACGGGCACCCTGCTGGCCGGCGCCGGCGTCGCCCTGGCCAGCCACGGCCTCAAGGCCGGCACCCGCGCCCTGCTCAACACCTCGCCGGAACCGGCCAGCAACTGGGTCGCCTCGGTCGCCGAGGACACCGTGGTGGTCGGCGGCCTGGCGCTGGCACTGGCCCATCCCTGGATCGCCCTGGTCGTGGTGCTGGCCTGCAGCCTGGCCGGTGCCCTGCTGGTGTGGCTGGTCTGGCGCACGTTGTGGAAGGGCGTGCGCTGGCTGGCACGCGCTGGCGGTACGGCCGCGCCAGGCCAGCCGCGCACCGGTTGAATGGCGGGCTTGGCGCATAATGGCGGCGAACACCAGGAGTTGTGATGTCCGCAAATGAATCCCCCGCGGGCGCACGCCCCGGACGCGCTGAAACCCCACCGGCCGATCATTGGCAGCGCTGGGCAAACACCTCGCCCGCCGCTGCGCCCACGCTTGTCGCGGTCTCCTCCGCACCGGCCGATGCGGGCGGCAGCCTGGGTACGCCGCCGCCGCTGCCTTCCGCGCTGATCGACGCAGGCAACGGCAACGATGCACCCGCCGCCTCCGACTCGCCGTACCGCGTGCTGATCGTCGAAGACGACCGTGCCCAGGCCCTGTTCGCGCAGAGCGTGCTGCACGGTGCCGGCATGCAGGCCGAAGTGCTGTCCGATGCCGATGGCGTGCAGCAGGCGATCCGCGAACTGCGCCCCGACCTGATCCTGATGGACCTGCACCTGCCGGGCCTGGATGGCATGCGCCTGACCGCGATGATCCGCCAGCAGCCGGGCATGCAGCTGCTGCCGATCGTCTTCCTCAGCGGCGACCCGGACCCGGAGCGCCAGTTCGAAGTGCTGGACAGCGGCGCCGACGATTACCTGAGCAAGCCGATCCGCCCGCGCCACCTGATCGCGGCCGTGGCCAACCGCATCCGCCGCGCCCGCGCGCAGGCCGCCACCCTGCCCGGCGCCAGCGGCGCACCGGCCACCAGCAACCCGGAAACCGGCCTGCCGACCCGCCACCACGTGCTGCAGCAGCTCAACGCAGCGCTGCAGCAGCGCGACCGTGGCGGTGTGTTCTTCGTGGAGATCTCCAGCGCGCTGGGTCTGCGCGAGCGCTATGGCTATGCCGCCTTCGAGCGGCTGATGGTGCAGGCCGGCCAGCGCCTGGCCGAAGCCGGCCACCCGCATCTGCTGGCCCGCCTGAACGACAACAGCTTCCTGCTGCTGGCCCGCGGCGCCGACGAGGAAAGCCTGGAGGGCATCGCCGCCGCACTGCGCGAGCAGCTGTCCGCGCGCGCCTTCGTCATCCGCGACGATGAATCGGTGCACCTGCGCGGCGTGGTCGGCTATGCGCCGCTGTCGCCGGGCTTCGACGATGCCAACAGCGCGCTGGAAGCCATCGAACGCACCACCCTGCAGGCCCGCCTGCTGACCGCCGGCGTGGCCGGCCACGTGCATCGCCAGGCGGTGACCGAGCAGGAACACCTGGCCCTGCTGGAAGGCCAGCTGGAACTGGCCTACCAGCCGATCGTGGCCGTGGCAGGCGGCGATACCGCGCAGTACCAGCTGCTGCTGCGCCTGCGCCAGGCCGATGGCACGGTGCTCACCGCCGGCCAGGTCATTCCGGCCGCCGAAGCCGCGGGCCGCATTGCCGATCTGGACCAGCAGGTGCTGGAACACGCGATGGGCCTGCTCGACCTGTACCGCCACGCGACCCAGCCGCTGAACCTGTTCGTCTCGCAGTCGCTGCGCACGCTGCAGCGCGATGCGTTCGCCGACTGGCTGCTGGAATCGCTGCAGCAGCGCGACCTGCCCGGCACCGCACTGGTGATCGACGTGCGCCTGCCCGACGCGCTCATCCACACCGTGCCGCTGCAGCAGTTCTGCCAGCGCATGGCCAGTGCCGGCGTGCGCTTCTGCCTGAGCCAGTTCGAGCCGGGCAGCGAAGCCGATGCCCTGCTCACCCAGCTGCCGCTGTCGTTCGTGCGCATGGCCGCGCGCTTCTCCAGCAGCCACTCCAATCCGGGCACCCGCGAGGAACTGCGGCGGGCGATCGATCGCGCGCATGCCGCAGGCCTGCAGATCATCGGCCAGCAGATCGAGGATCCGCAGGCAGCGGCGGCGATGTGGGTCGGCGGCGTGGACTACATCCAGGGCAACATGGTGCAGTCGGCGGGCAGCGACCTGGACTTCGACTTCCACAACGCGGTGCTCTGAGTGCCGCTGACGGTCGCGCTGCTGGCGGCTCTGGTGCTGGCCGCCGGCGTGGCGCTGGCACTTGGCCTGCGCCTGCGCCAACGCGGCCAGGCGCTGGCGGCCCTGCAGCGCGAACGCACCGTGCTGACCAGCGAGCGCGACCAGCTGCGCCGTACCACCGAGCGCCAGGGCCAGCTGGAACAGCAGTTGCTGCAGGCCAAGCAGGCCGCCGAGGCGGCCGCGCTGGCCAAGGGCGAGTTCCTGGCCACCATGAGCCACGAGATCCGCACGCCGCTCAACGGCATCCTGCCGATGCTGGAGCTGATCGCACGCGGGCCCCTGGGCGAGGACCAGCGGCAGATGCTGGCCACCGCATCGATCAGCTCGCAGCAGCTGCTGCGCATCGTCGATGACATCCTCGATTACTCGCGCCTGGAAGCGCAGGCCCTGGAACTGGAGATCACCAGCTTCAACCTGCGCGAACTGCTGGACGGCGTGGTGCAGCTGCTGCAGCGTGCCGCCGAATCGAAGGGCCTGGTGCTCGGCCTGCAGCTGGACCCGGCCGTGCGCCTGCCGGTGCGTGGCGACCCGGTGCGCCTGCGCCAGGTACTGACCAACCTGCTGGCCAATGCGATCAAGTTCACCGCGCGCGGCCAGGTGCAGCTGCGCGTGCAGCGCCTGGGCGAAAGCCCGACCCAGCACCAGCTGCGGTTTGAAGTGGTCGACACCGGCATCGGCATCGACGCCACCCTGCAGTCACGGCTGTTCCAGTCCTTCAGCCAGGCCGATGCATCGACCACCCGCCTGTACGGCGGCACCGGCCTGGGCCTTGCCATCTGCAAGCGCATCATCGATCTGATGCACGGCCAGATCGGCGTGCAGTCCAGGCCCGGCCAGGGCGCCACGTTCTGGTTCGAGATTCCGCTGCTGAAGATCCCCGGCGACCTGCCGGCACTGGCCCGCGCACCGTCGCCGCTGCTGCTGCACAGTGCCGATGTGGCGCTGCAGGCGCGCGTGGAGCGCATCGCCGCCCACCACGGGCTGCCGGTGCAGGTGCTGGCCGAGCGCGATGTGCTGCTGGAGCGCCTGCGCGCTGCCCCACGCCCGGGCCAGCCGAGCCCGGCCTGGCTGCTGGTGGACGCCCGCCAGCGCCGTGGCGGCGAGGCGACGCTGCTGCGCACGCTGGCCGAGCGCGGCGCGGACGCCACTCTGCAGGTACTGTGGCTCCAGGACGAGCCCGCCCCCGCACAGGCCCGCCAGCAGCAGCTGCCGGCCAGTTTCAACGACGCCCACCTGCATGCCGTGCTGGCCGCGCCCACCGCCAGCGTGCGACCGGCAGCCCTGCTGGCCACCGCCGAACGCGGCCAGGCACCGGCCACGCTGCCGCCGCTGGATCTGCGCGTGCTGCTGGTGGAGGACAACGCGGTCAACCGCATGGTGGCCGAACAGCTGCTGCGGGTCTTCCAGTGCGACGTGCGCAATGCCGCCGACGGCGAGCAGGCCCTGCTGGCGCTGCGCCAGGGCGGCATCGACGTGGTGCTGATGGATTGCCAGATGCCGGTGCTGGATGGCTATGCCGCCACCCGCCAGTGGCGCAGCGAGGAAGCGGCTCAGGGCCGCGCGCGCCTGCCGATCATCGCCATGACCGCCAATGCCATGGCCGGCGACCGCGAGCGCTGCCTGCAGGCCGGCATGGATGATTACCTGTCCAAACCGATCAACCGCGAAACCCTGCATGCGCTGCTGCAGCGCTGGGGCGAAGCGCCTGCGTCTGTGGAGCCGAGCCATGCTCGACTGGAAGCAGGCTCGACGCTGCCTCCCGCGCCCGACGCGGACACTCCGCCGCAGCCTGTGCTCGACCGCAGCGTGCTTGAGGAACTGCAGGATGTGATCGGCCCGGCCGCACTGCAGATCGTCGCCGTGTTCCTCGAGGATGCCCCAGCACTCGTGCAGGCCCTGCAGCAGGCAGCACAGGCCAACGACATAGAGCGCCTGCAGGCGCTGTCGCACACCCTCAAATCGTCCAGCGCCAATGTCGGCGCACTGTCACTGTCGGCCGTGGCCCGGCGCATCGAGCACGAAGCCCGCGCGGGCAGCCTGCAGCGCCCCGCCGTGGCGGTCGCGCTGCTGGTGGCCGAGTTCGCCCGCGCACGCGTGGCGTTGACCGGCTACCTGGCCCAGGAAGGGTAGCGTCGAGCTTGCTCGACGACCTCCTTGTAGAGTCGAGCCATGCTCGACTGCCGTTTTGTAGAGCCGCTGGATCAGTCTTCCAGCTTGCTCAGCAGGTACTTCGGCTCACCGATGCGCTCGACCAGGTCCAGCTGGGTTTCCAGCCAGTCGATGTGCTCTTCCTCGGCATCGAGGATGCTGGTGAACAACGAACGGCTCACGTAGTCGCCCACCGAGTCGGCATGCGCCACGGCGTTGCGCAGCACCGCCACGGCGTCCTGCTCCAGCGAGAGGTCACACTGCAGCATCTCCGGCGGGTTCTCGCCGATGCGCAGCTTGCCCAGCGCCTGGAAGTTCGGCAGGCCTTCGAGGAACAGGATGCGATCGGACAGCGCGTCGGCGCGCTTCATCGCATGGATCGATTCCTTGTACTCGTACTCGGCCAATTCCTTGATGCCCCAGTTCTTGAACATCTTGGCGTGCAGGAAGTACTGGTTGATCGCGGTCAGCTCGTTGAAGAGGACCTTGTTGAGGAATTCGATGACCTTGGTGTCGCCCTTCATGGGAATGCTCCTGCACGCTGAAAACGCAGGCACTGTATCGCTTTGAAAGCGCGCGTGAAGGAACGCGAATCGTGCGCATTGGCCTGTGAGGCCAGCGGCGGAACGTCAGGGGCGCGGCGTCAAAGCGCCGCGGGGTACGGCTCAGGCAGCCTGCAGGCCAAGCACCGGCAGCGGCAGGTCGTGAGTGGCCAGCGCCTTGGCCAGCAGATCGCCAGCCATGTCCAGGCAGGAACCGCAGGTGGCGCCGCAACCGGTACGCATGGTCAGCTCGCCCACCGTGGTGACGCCATGGCTGGCGGCCTCGCGGATCTGGTGGTCGGTGACTCCGTTGCAGATGCAGACGTACACAGGCGGGAACCGGGCTGACAGGCCGGGAGTGGCCTGGTGCCCATTCCAATGGAAACGAGAATGGTTGTCAATCAGAGACCTGAACCATTCTCGCTACCGTTCATCCACTCAGCTGGAAGGCCCGTCGCCCTGCACCTTGCGCGGCCAGTAACCCTTGCTGCGCGGGCGCTTGCGCGGGCGGTCGTGGCCTGCGGTATTGCCCGGCATCCAGGCCTCGGCCGCGGTCTTGGGCATGGCAGTCACGCCCTGCCCGGCCACGCCGCGCGCCAGAGGCGCCAGGTGGCGCAAGGCACGCGCATAGACCCCACGCTTGAACATCACCACGTGCTCGACCGGGTACCAGAAGTCGACCCAGCGCCAGTTGTCGAACTCGGGCGAGTCGGTATGGTCCAGCCGCACATGCGATTCATCGCCGGTGAGGCGCAGCAGGAACCAGACCTGCTTCTGGCCGATGCAGACCTGCCGCTCATTACGGCGGATGGCCCGGGCCGGCAGCTTGTAGCGCAGCCAACCCGGTGTCGCCCCCAGCACTTCCACGTGCTCGGGCAGCAGGCCGGTCTCTTCCTGCAATTCACGATACATGGCCTCGACCGGGGTCTCGTCGGTGTTCATGCCACCCTGCGGGAACTGCCAGCCATCCCGGCGCACGCGTCGTGCCCAGAACACCTGCCCGTCCTGCCGCATCAGCACGATGCCGACGTTCGGTCGATAGCCGTCCGGATCGATCACGATGCGGACTCCTAAGAAAATCTACTGGTCGGGACTATCCCATGCCGTCTGTCGGCCCACAAGCTCGACACAAAAGTGTTGACAGGCCCGATACACATGAGCAGAATAGCGGGCTCACCAAGGCTATGTAGCTCAGCCGGTTAGAGCACAGCACTCATAATGCTGGGGTCGGTGGTTCGAGTCCACCCATAGCCACCACACTGAAAATCAAGTTGTTTTTCAGCGTGAAAAGTGAGAAAATAGTTCCACGTTACATTGCCCCTTAGCCAAGCGGTAAGGCACCTGACTCTGACTCAGGCATCGGTGGTTCGAATCCATCAGGGGCAGCCAAATTAAAAAGAAAAAGGCCTGATCGAAAGATCAGGCCTTTTTCTTTTTAATCTGGTCGCGCAGCCGAACAGCGAGCTCCGGGGGCGGATCCTTTTCCGCAGGGAAAGGCTCTGACCCCCACCCTCTCCCATGCACGACCCCCAAACGACAAAAACCCGGCCGAAGCCGGGCTTTTGCTTTTCCAACCAGCGGGCTCCCGAAGAAGCCCGACCAGGCGCGATGGATCAGCGCTTGGAGAACTGGGTGGCGCGGCGGGCCTTGTGCAGACCGACCTTCTTACGCTCGACTTCACGGGCGTCACGGGTCATGAAGCCAGCCTTGCGCAGCTCGGACTTCAGGGTCTCGTCGTACTCGACCAGAGCACGGGCGATGCCCAGACGGATCGCACCGGCCTGGCCGGTGGTGCCGCCGCCAGCGGCGGTGACCAGGATGTCGAAGCTTTCGGTGTTCTTGGTCAGCTCGAGCGGCTGGCGCACGATCATGCGCGCGGTCTCACGACCAAAGAACTCGTCCAGCGGACGGCCATTGACGGTGATGTTGCCCGAACCCTTGCGCAGGAAAACGCGAGCGGTGGAGGACTTGCGGCGGCCAGTGCCGTAGTTTTGAGTGATAGCCATGATTAGATATCCAGAACCTGCGGCTGCTGTGCGGCGTGCGGATGCTCAGTGCCGGCGTAGACCTTGAGCTTGCGGTACATCTGGCGACCCAGCGGGCCCTTCGGCAGCATGCCCTTCACGGCGATCTCGATCACGCGCTCCGGGTGGCGCTCCAGCGCCTGTGCCAGGGATTCGGTCTTCAGGTTGCCGATGTAACCGGTGAAACGGTGATACATCTTGTCCTGCAGCTTCTTGCCAGTGACGGCAATCTTTTCTGCATTGATGACGACCAGGTAGTCGCCGGTATCAACGTGGGGGGTGTAGACCGGCTTGTGCTTGCCGCGCAGACGGCGGGCCAGCTCGGTGGCGAGACGGCCCAGGGTCTTGCCCTCGGCGTCGACGAGGTACCAGTCGCGCTGGACGGTCTCGTTCTTGGCAGTGAAAGTGCTCATGAAGAACTCTAGGTTAGGTCGGGCTCATTGCGGCGAAAGGCTCGCCGGAACTCTGCCACGCGTTGTGAAAAGGTGAAGCGTAAGAGGCGGGATTGTACTCACCCCGACGGCCGGGTGCAAGCCAGCCCCTGTACCGGGTTGGCAGGGGGCCGGGGCCGGGCGAGAATCGGGGGTCCCCCGCCCCACCCATGCCGCCATGACCGTGCTCCGCCAGACCACTCCGCTGGACCACCTGCTGACCGAGGCGCAGCGCGCCCTGAACACGGTGTTCGGCAACCCGCCGGCATCGCGCCCCTACCCGGCCGCCGATACCGATGAGCCGGGCATGGATACGGCGCAACGCCGCCACGCGGCGGGCCTGATGCGGATCAACCATGTCGGCGAGGTCTGCGCGCAGGGCCTGTACTTCGGCCAGGCCGCGGTTGCCCGCGACCCGTCCACCCGCGAGCACCTGTTGGAAGCGGCCCAGGAAGAGACCGACCACCTGGCCTGGTGCGCCACCCGGCTGGGCGAGCTGGACAGCCGCCCCAGCCTGTTCAATCCGCTCTGGTATGCCGGCAGCTACACCATCGGCACACTGGCCGGGCTGCGCGGCGACGGCTGGAACCTGGGCTTCGTGGTCGAAACCGAGCGCCAGGTGGAAGCGCACTTGGACGAGCACCTGGTCGACCTGCCGGCGGGCGACCTGCGCAGCCGCGCGGTCATCCGGGTCATGAAGGAAGACGAGGCCCGCCACGCGGAGCACGCCGAACAGGCCGGCGCCCGCCGCCTGCCGTTCCCGATTCCGGGCGCGATGGCGCTGGCGTCGAAGGTGATGAAGCACATCGCCTACCGCATTTGAACGGCCGCCCCCACCAACGGTGGGGGCCTACCAAAGAGGTGCGGCGGGGCCCCGACGGTCGGGCCGCCTCAGTTCGGCGAGACCAGCTTCAGGCCGATCACGCCGGCCACGATCAGGCCCACGCAGCCCAGGCGCGCCGGCGAGGCGCTGTCGTTGAACAGGAAGATGCCGAGCACCGCAACGCCCATGGCGCCGATACCGGTCCAGATGGCGTAGGCCGTGCCGACCGGGATGGACTTCATCGCCTGGCTCATCAGGAACAGGCTGATCAGCGCCGCCACCACGGTGGCGACGGTGGGCAGCGGCTTGCTGAAGCCTTCTGAGTACTTCATTCCGAGCGCGAAGCCGATTTCGAACAGGCCGGCCAGCAGCAGGTAGATCCAGGGCATGAGTGGGGGCTCCTCACCTTGTTGAAGAAAAACAAAACGGCCCGGTGTTTTCACACCGGGCCGTGGGTCGGTACATCACCGTGGAACTGCATACTGCGCAAAAAGCGCGTTCCACGGGGCGGGTCGTCCCGCCTGGGTGGCGATGCCGGGGGGCATCGCACACGGGTCTTACTCGGACAGGTTGCGGCCGTGGAACAGCTCTTCGATCTCGCGCTTGAGCAGCGCTTCGATCTTCATGCGTTCCTTGAACGACAGGTTCTTGGCCTTTTCCTCGAACAGGTACTGGTCCAGGTCGAAGTCCTTCAGGTGCATCTTCGTGTGGAAGATGTTTTCCTGGTAGACATTGACGTCGAACATCTCGTAACGCGACTTGATGTTCTTGGCCAGGAAGTTCTGGATCGAGTTGATCTTGTGATCGATGTAGTGCTTCTTGCCCTTCACATCGCGAGTGAAGCCACGGACGCGGTAGTCCATGATCACGATGTCCGATTCCAGGCTCTCGATCAGGTAGTTCAGGGCCTTCAGCGGCGAAATGACGCCGCAGGTGGCGACGTCGATGTCAGCGCGGAACGTCGCGATACCTTCCTGCGGATGGGTCTCCGGGTAGGTGTGGACAGTGATGTGGCTCTTGTCCATGTGCGCGACCACGGCGTCGGAGATCAGCTCCTTGCCGGCCTGCTTCTTGTCGATCACCGGCTCTTCGGAGATCAGGATCGTCACCGACGCACCCTGCGGATCGTAGTCCTGGCGGGCCACGTTCAGGATGTTCGCGCCGATGATCTCGGCAACATCGGTCAAGATTTGAGTCAGCCTGTCGGCGTTGTACTCTTCATCGATGTATTCAATGTAACGCTGACGCTCCTCTTCGGTGCGCGCGTAACACACGTCATAGATGTTGAAGCTCAGCGCCTTGGTGAGGTTGTTGAAACCCTGCAGCCTCAGGCGAGGCAACGGCTTGACCACGGCGGTCGATTCCTGTGTAAGAAGGGAAAGAGTGAATTATGGGGCAAAGTGTCCCCGGGGGGAACGTGAAGAGCTCACGACTCTGGCACACTATTTGCCCTTAACAGGAGCGCTGGTTAAGCTCCGCCATCGATCCTGTGAATCCGTTCATGCGCAGAGGGAGCGCCCCTATCGTGTCAACCGTGCGCCTAGCTAGCAGCCCATTGGCCTTGGACATCGCCACAATCGACCGCTTTCTGGCTCACAGCCACAGGCGGCGGTACCCCACCCGGACTGACGTCTTCCGCCCTGGAGACCCGGCGGGGACCCTGTATTACGTCATCAGCGGCTCGGTTTCGATCATGGCCGAGGAAGATGACGACCGCGAGCTGGTGCTGGGCTATTTCGGCGCAGGCGAGTTCGTCGGTGAGATGGGCCTGTTCGTGGAGTCGGACCGCCGCGAGGTGATCCTGCGCACGCGCACCGCATGTGAACTGGCCGAAATCAGCTACGAGCGCCTGCACCAGCTGTTCCTGGGCCCGCTCTCGGCCGACGCTCCGCGCCTGCTGTATGCGCTGGGCCAGCAGATCTCCAAGCGCCTGCTCGATACCAGCCGCAAGGCCAGCCGCCTGGCGTTCCTGGACGTGACCGACCGCATCGTGCGCACTCTGCACGATCTGGCCCAGGAGCCGGAATCGATGAGCCACCCGCAGGGCAGCCAGCTGCGCGTCTCTCGCCAGGAACTGGCACGCCTGGTCGGCTGCTCGCGTGAAATGGCCGGCCGCGTGCTGAAGAAGCTGCAGACCGACGGCCTGCTGCATGCCCGCGGCAAGACCGTGGTGCTGTACGGCACCCGTTGATCGATGCGTGTCCGCCGGGCATCGCCCGGCGGCTCCGCGGACATGCGACCTGCAATCGCACGCCCCGCACACGCGCATCCGCTAGGCTCGGTGCATGGAACTGAGCAGCGAATTCTGGTGGTTCATCCTCATCGGCCTCGGCGCCCAGCTGGTCGACGGCGCACTGGGCATGGCCTTCGGCCTGGTGTCATCGTCGGTGATGCTGGCGATGGGCATCCCGCCGGCGCAGGCCAGTGCGGCCATCCACACCGCCGAAGTGTTCACCACCGGCGCCTCGGGTGTGTCACATCTGGTCGCCGGCAATGTCGATAAACGCCTGTTCTTCCGCCTCGCCATTCCCGGCGCGGTGGGCGGTGCAGTGGGCGCCTACGGGCTGACCCAGCTGCCGGGTGACGTGATCCGCCCGCTGATCTACCTCTACCTGCTGGTGCTGGCCATCATCATCCTGGCCCGCGCTGCCGGTCGGCTGATGCCCAAGGGCGAGGTCAAGCGGGTGCCCGTGCTGGGCTTCGTGGCCGGCTTCCTCGATGCCAGCGGCGGCGGTGGCTGGGGGCCGGTGGCGACCTCCACCCTGCTCGCCCGGGGCGGCCAGGCACGCACCACCATCGGCACGGTGAACGCGTCCGAGTTCGTGGTGACCCTGACGGTGTCGGCCACTTTCCTGATGTCGATGGGCCTGCATCACCTGCAGATCGTGGCCGGCCTGCTGATCGGCGGCATGATGGCCGCACCGGTGGCGGCGCTGCTGGTGAAGCGGCTGAAGGAGCGCTGGGTGCTGATTGCGGTGGGCGTGCTGGTGCTGGCCATCAGCCTGTTCCAGATCGGCCATGCGCTGACCGGGTATCTGGGGCGGTGATTGATCGCCGGGCATGGCCCGGCGCTACCAATTCGGCGGGGGTAGTGCCGGCCGCTGGCCGGCAGATCCGTCATCGTGCGATGGGGTCAGGCCTTCTCGCCGCCGCGGTCCACGCAACCCCAGTTGAGGATGCGGGTGCCGGCCGGCAGCACGCTGCGGAAGAACGCAACCTTGCCCGGCTTCGGGTTCACCACCACCGGGGCCTTGGCCGCCAGCAGCAGCGGCAGGTCGGCGGTGCTGTCCGAATAGGCAATGTCGATCTGGCCATAGCCGCGTTCGCGCAGCATGCGCATCTTTTCTTCGTTGTGGCAGTGCCGGGTCGGGCCGACCCCGCCCAGGCGCGGGCCGACCTCGGTGCCGATCACCGGCACGTCCTGGTGGGCCACGAAGCCCAGGATGGCGCGCGCCAGTTCCGGCGGTGCGCCGGTGGCGACCACCACGCGGTCCCCCTGGGCCCGGTGCGCGGCGAACACCTCCAGCGCCTGCGGCAGCAGCTTGGCGCGCATCTGCGCCTCGTTGCGCAGCACGTAGGCGTCGATGACCTTGTTGAAGTCACGCGCCCGGTGCAGGCCGAAGCTGCCGATCCACACATAGACCGAAATGCCGGCACGACGGGTCGGCAGCATCGCCACCATCGGCCCGGCGATCGGCGTCACCAGCAGCGCGGCCAGCATGCGCAGGGGATTGCGCTTGATCAGCGAGGCGAACAGGTGGGTGCCCGAATCGCCGTCGTAGAGGGTGTGGTCGAAGTCGAAGACCACCAGCGGCGCATCCTCGCGCGGCGTTGGATAGTGCGTTGTCATGCCGCGAAGAATAGCTGACGCAGGCCCTCGCCCGGCTCTTCCACGCGCATGAAGGCCTCGCCGACCAGGAACGCATGGATGCCGGCGTCGCGCATCAGGGCCACGTCCTGCGGGCCGAGGATGCCGCTTTCGGTCACCAGCAGGCGGTCGCGCGGCACGGCTTTCTGCATGTCCAAGGTGGTCTGCAGCGAGACCTCGAAGGTGCGCAGGTTGCGGTTGTTGATGCCGATCATCGGCGCCGGCACCTGCAGTGCGCGCTCCAGTTCGTCGATGTCATGCACTTCCACCAGCACGTCCATGCCCAGCGACAGCGCCAGTTCGGACAGGGTGGCCAGCTGGGTGTCGTCCAGCGCGGCGACGATCAGCAGGATGCAGTCGGCGCCCAGTACGCGCGCCTCATAGACCTGGTAGGCGTCGATCACGAAGTCCTTGCGCAGCACCGGCAGCGTGCAGGCCTCGCGGGCCTGCTGCAGGTAGGCATCGGCGCCCTGGAAGAAATCGACGTCGGTCAGCACCGACAGACAGCTGGCGCCACCGAACTCGTAGCTGACGGCGATGTCGGCCGGGCGGAAGTCCGGGCGGATGACGCCCTTGGACGGGCTGGCCTTCTTCACCTCGGCGATGACCGCCGGGTCGCCGTTGGCCACGGCCGCCTGCAGGGCGCGTACGAAGCCACGGACCGGCGGGGCAATGGCCAGGGCGGCCTGCAGCGCCTCCAGCGGGCGCTGGGCGCGGCGCTGGGCCACTTCTTCGGCCTTGCGGGCCAGGATCGTCTGCAGGATGTCGCTCATCGTCGTCGGTTCAATGCGGGGGCGGTGAGGACGGCCATTATCGGCCATCGGGTGGGTCAGGCTGAACCGCGCGCTCAGGCAACCAGCGCGCGGGTGGTATCAACGTACTGCTGCAGGCGCTGGCGGGCGCTGCCATTGGCGATGGCGGCGCGGGCGCGGGCCAGGCCGTCGCCGATGTCGCTGGCCACGCCGGCCACGTACAGGGCCGCACCGGCGTTCAGGGCGACGATGTCCAGCGCCGGGCCCGGCATGTTGTCCAGCACCGCGCGCAGCATCTGGATGGACTGCTCGGGGCTGTCCACGCGCAGGTTGCGGCTGGCCGACATGGCGATGCCGAAGTCTTCGGGGTGGATCTCGTATTCGCGCACCTTGCCGTCGCGCAGCTCGCCCACCAGGGTGCCGGCGCCCAGCGAGATCTCATCCATGTTGTCGCGGCCCCAGACCACCATCGCGCGCTCGGTGCCCAGTTCGCGCAGCACGCGCGCCTGGATGCCCACCAGATCGGGATGGAACACGCCCATCAGCACCGACGGTGCGCTGGCCGGGTTGGTCAGCGGGCCGAGGATGTTGAAGATGGTGCGCACGCCCATCTCGCGACGGACCGGCGCCACGACCTTCATCGACGGGTGGTGGATCGGCGCGAACATGAAGCCGATGCCGGTCTTCTCGATCGCCGCGGCCACCTGCGCCGGCTGCAGTTCGATGGCCGCGCCCAGCGCTTCCACTGCATCGGCGCTGCCGGACTTGGACGACACGCTGCGGTTGCCGTGCTTTGCCACGCGCGCACCGGCGGCGGCGGCGACGAACATCGCGCAGGTGGAGATGTTGAAGGTGTGCGAGCCATCGCCACCGGTGCCGACGATGTCGACCAGGTGGGTGGTATCGGCCACCGGCACCGCCAGCGCGAACTCGCGCATGACCGTGGCCGCCGCGGCGATCTCGTCGATGGTCTCCTTCTTCACCCGCAGGCCGGTGAGGATGGCGGCGGTCATCATCGGCGAAACGTCACCGCGCATGATCTGCCGCATCAGGTCGACCATTTCGTCGAAGAAGATCTCGCGATGCTCGATGGTGCGTTGCAGGGCTTCCTGGGGGGAGAAGCTCATCGGAATACTCCTTGGATCAGGCAGCCGGGCGCTGCAGGAAATTGCGCAGCAGCGCGTGACCATGCTCGGTGAGGATCGATTCGGGATGGAACTGCACGCCCTCGACCGGGAACTGGCGATGGCGCAGGCCCATGATCTCTTCGATCGAGCCATCCTCGTTCTCGGTCCACGCGGTCACTTCCAGCGCGTCGGGCAGGCTGTGCTTGTCCACCACCAGCGAGTGGTAGCGGGTGGCCTGGTAACCGTCCGGCAGGCCGGCGAACACGCCCTTGCCTTCGTGCCGGATCGGTGAGGTCTTGCCGTGCATGATGTTGCCGGCGCGGATGACCGTGCCGCCGTAGACCTGGCCGATGCCCTGGTGGCCCAGGCACACGCCGAGGATCGGCGTGGTCGGGCCCAGCCGCTGGATCAGCTCCAGCGACACGCCCGCTTCGTTGGGCGTGCACGGGCCGGGCGAGATGACGATGCGCTCGGGTTTCTGCGCGGCGATCTCGTCCACGCTCATCGCATCGTTGCGCACCACCTTCACCTCGGCGCCCAGCGTCTGCAGGTACTGCACGAGGTTGTAGGTGAAGCTGTCGTAGTTGTCGATCATCCACAACATGGTCAGGTTCCGTCGCTTATCAGGAAAATGGCGTACACGTTTTCGGTGTAGGTGATGGGGCCGGCTTCGATGGATTCGGGCAGGCGCGAGCCCGTGGTCTCAATGCTGTTCATCGGCGCCTCGGGCGAGGGCGGCGAAGGCGGCGTCACCAGATCGCCGCTGCTGGGCCAGCTGCCTGCTTGGATTCCGTAGGCGAAGTTCGGCGCCACATCGGAAATGCTGTACAGACCGCGCAGCTGGGTGCCGTAGGCCTTGGCCAGGCCCTGCGCGGACTCGCGGGTCTTGGCTGCGGCCTCGCCCTTGAGTTCACGGCGCAGCGCCACCTCGCCCGAGTACGTCGGGGCCAGGCTGCTGACCTGTACGTTCTCGTTGGCCTTCAGCGCCCCCAGCACATCCTGCATCGCCTTCACGCTGGCAAAGCTGGCGCGCAGCTGGCGTGACACGCGGGTACCGATGAAGACCTGCCGGCTCTGCTCATAGCGCGTGGCGGGGCCGATGCGCAGGTTGTCCGCGCGCACGCTGCCCTCCACCGCTTTGTGCTGCTTGAACAGCGCCAGTACGCGGGCGACGTTGTCCTGCACGCGGCGACGTGCGGCATCGGCATCCATGTCGGTCTCTTCGATGTTCAACTGCAGGCCGAACCGGTCCGGCATCACCAGCCGGCGCGCCTCGCCCTTCACCAGCAGGTGTGGCTGCGAGGGAATGGTGTTGGCCTGTGCCCACGCAGAGGGGGCCATCGTGGCCAGCAGCGACGACCACAGCAGAACGCTCAGCAGCTTCATGCGGTACTCCTTGTCTTGAAGGGAAACAGCGAAGGGTGCTGCGGCGCAGGCCACAGCACAGGGAAACTCACAGGCCCTTGGCGGCCTGGGCGACGGCGCGGAACAGCGCGCGGCCCTTGTTCATCGTCTCGTCCCATTCCTTGTCCGGGTCGGAGTCGTAGACGATGCCGGCGCCGGCCTGCACATACAGGCGGCCGTCCTTGATCACCGCGGTGCGGATCGCGATCGCGGTATCGGCATCGCCGTGCCAGCCGATGTAGCCGATGCTGCCGGCGTAGACATTGCGCTTGATTGGTTCCAGCTCGCGGATCACTTCGAGCGCGCGGATCTTCGGCGCGCCGCTGACCGTACCGGCCGGGAACGTGGCGCGCAGCACGTCGGCATAGCTCAGGCCCGGCTGCAGCTGCCCGGTCACTTCGCTGACGATGTGCATGACGTGGCTGTAGCGTTCGATCACGAACTGCTCGCCCACTTCGACGGTGCCGGCCTTGGACACGCGGCCGGCGTCATTGCGGCCCAGGTCGATCAGCATCAGGTGCTCGGCGCGTTCCTTCGGGTCGGCCAGCAGCTCGACCTCCAGCGCCTGGTCCAGCTCCGGCGTGGCGCCGCGCGGACGGGTGCCGGCGATCGGGCGCACGGTCACTTCGCCATCCTGCAGGCGCACCAGGATTTCCGGCGAGGAGCCGACCACCTGCAGGTCACCGACATCCAGGAAATACATGTACGGCGACGGATTCAGTGCACGCAGCGCGCGGTACACATCCACCGGGCGCGCCTTGAACGGCACGCTCAGGCGCTGGCTGAGCACCACCTGGAAGATGTCGCCGGCGCGGATGTATTCCTTGCTGCGCTGGACCGCGTCGACGAAGCCTTCGCGGGTGAAACCGGAAACGAAATCGGACTCGTCCAGCACGTCGCTGGTCAGCGGTGCCGGATAGCCTGCACCCGGCGCACGCAGTTTGGCGGTCAGTGCATCCAGGCGGGCCTGGGCCTGCTCGAAGGCGCCTTCGACACGCGGATCGGCATGCACGATCAGGTACAGGCGGCCCTTCAGGTTGTCGAATACCGCCAGCTCATCGGAGTGCAGCAGCAGGATGTCCGGGGTACCAAGTTCGTCACGGCCGGCCGGCGGGGCCAGGCGTGGCTCGATGTAGCCGATGCATTCGAAGCCGAACCAGCCGACCAGGCCACCGGTGAAGCCCGGCAGGCCTTCCAGCTTCGGCACCGAGTGGGCGCTGCGCAGCGCCTCGACCTCGGCAAACGGGTCGGCGACCTCGCGGGTTTCCAGCACCTGGCCGTCCTCACGCACGGTCAGGGTGTGGCCGTGGAAGGCGTACACGCGACGTGCCGGCAGTCCGATGATCGAGTAACGACCAAAGCGCTCGCCGCCTTCGACGGATTCAAACAGGTAGGTATTGGGGCCGTCGGCGAGCTTCAGATAGACCGAAAGCGGCGTGTCCAGGTCGGACAGCACTTCACGGACGACGGGGATATGGGTGTGGCCTTCAGCGGCCTGCTGCTGAAACTGAGCGAGCGAATTCAAGACGACTTTCCTTCCGGAACACAGCGTTATGGGGACGGACGACGGCAACAGGCCACCATCGCCACCAACGGCGTGCGGAAGAAAGGGTATGCGGGGTCGTCAGGCTGGACACCCAGTGACTGTATCGCAGCTTTGGCCGCAGGGAAACCCTTTGGCGACGGGCGGTTTGTCGCCGCCCTAGCCCATCCGCCGCGCCTGTTCCTGGCCTTCCTGCACCTGCTGCTGGGCCAGCGACACCCCCTGCGCCTGCTCGCGACTGGCGTTGATCGCGTCAATCTGGGCGGTGCTCGCGCTCAGCGGCTGGGCCATGCCCGCCGCCACCTCGACGTGGGCATGGCGGCGGTGCGCGGCGTTCAGGTCGGGCGTATCCACCGCGAAGGCGCGGCGGTGATCGTCGCTGAGCACCACGTGGGAAATGGACTCCAGCCCCTCGCGCTTGGCCTGCACGGCCAGTGCACCGGCGAGCTGGTCGCTCTGCACGTTCGGCACGCGGTTGTGGGCGGCATCCAGGGCGTGCACGCCGGTCTGTGCGCCATTGAACAACCGGTAGTCGGTGTGACCAGGGTCGTTGATGCCGGGCGCGCGCGCAGTGGGTTCTGCCGCCACGCCGGCGCGACGACCATCCTCCGGATGCTGCATCCGCTGGTGCTGCTCGACCAGCTTGCGGGCGGCGGCTTCCTGCTTGATCAGTTCCGAATCCAGGCTGGGGATGACGGTCGGATCCATGCCATGGCGGGCAGTCGCCTCGCTGAAGGCCGGCATCATGCCGCGGATGACACGTTCGGACTTGTCGAGGTTGTGCAGCCTCATTGCGTCCAACGGCAGGTTGCCGGTCGGCACGTGGGTCGCTGCGGCAGCCCCGATGCCCACCGCAGCACCACCCAGCGTGGACAGGGTAATCGGCGCCTTGGCGGTGATGCCCTTCAGCTGGGACGCCACCAGGTCATAGCCACGATCGACATGGGCGCCGGCGGTGGCGAACCCGTTCTGCAGCTTGCCGGCCCCCCATTGGCCGTCGTGGCTGATGGCAGCGGCCACGCGTTCACCCGCCGCACGCGTGCTTGCGGCGTCGGCAACGGCCTGTTTCGTCGCGTGCTGCGCATGGTGCTCGCCGTGGTCACGGACAGCTTCGGCCTGCTTGGCAAGCCGGCCGGCGACGTTGTCCGCGCCCACCCGGTCAGCCACCCACGACAGTGCGGACAGGCCATGGGAGCGGGTCTGCGATTCGACGCGGTGCAGCGTGGCTTCGATGCTGCCGGTCAGTTCGCGCCCCGAAGCGATCACCGTACTGGTCGCCCGGGAGCTCACCTGCAGGCTGGTGGACCCCATGTTCACCACCTGGCCGATGACCATGCCTTCGGTCTTCAGTACGCGCTCGACACCATCGCCCACCTTGTCCAGCGCATGGGCAGTGACGGCGCCGGCCCGTTCGACTTGCTCGCCGGCCAGGCGACCGCTGCGCATGCCGTACGCCGTGGCATGCAACACGGTGGACAGCGGGCCCGCCAGTTCCGCCACCTGGCTGGGCGGCGCCACGTGCGGGCGATCGACGAGTGCCCCGTGCGCGTCGCGGGTCTTGGGCTCAAGCAACAGCTCGAGGCGCCCTGCCGCGAGCGGAATATCGCGCAGCGCCTGCTGGCCCGGCTGGCTCGCCAGTTGTTCGATGAACTGTGCAGCGGAGGTCTGCGCACCCGGGGGCAGCATCTCGCGCAGCTTTTCACCGACGACCTTCTGCATGGCCGGATCCTTCAGCACCATGCCCAGTTCGTTGGCAAGCACACCGTAGCCACGACGCTGGTGCTCGCTCAGGCGGTGCATGCCGTTCTGCACATCGTTCAGCACCTCACCGGTGGTCTGGTAGGTGTGCACGGACTGCTGCGTGTCGAAGGTCGGCAGGCCGTTGTCCTTGGCATAACGCGCCGGGGTTGCCGGATGCAGGCCGGCGGCGTTGAACGTGGTGGCACGTGCGCCGGTGACTGCGGACGCGGCGGAAGCCATGCCGCCGCCGAGGGAGTGGCCGGCGATTTCGAAGCCGCCGGGCAGACGACGGTTCATGGCTACGGCAAGTTCCATCGCGCGATCGTAATAATCGCTGCGCATGCCGATGCCCTGCTGACCGTTGTTGAGGAAATCCTCGCCGCCGGATTCACGTTTTCCATTGGGCGCCAGCGGGTCAAGAATTTCACCCGTGGACCCCTTGTAGACCACGACAGGTTTCGCATCCTCCCCGAAGACGCGCTTGTCGGGGATATAGATCTCGGCGCGGAATCCGGACTTCCTCGGCTGCAGCATTTCCTTGAGTTCAGCGTCCGAGATATTGATGCCAGCTTCGCGCAGCGCGTCGGGATCACTACTTGCGCGCACCCATCCTACCGGGGGCTTTCCCTCGTGCTTCGCTGACTTATACACGTCAGCAGCCAATCCTGACATTTCACGCGCATGGTACGTTTCCTGGAGGCGCTCAGCTTCCTTTTCGTTCCCACTGTCGCGCAATTGCTGCACGAGAATATTCTGCTCATTGACTGCGCGGGCACGCGCCTCGCTCTCCGAACCATTCATGGCAAACTCCATTGCACCTTGAAGTGCCGCTTGTTTCGCGGCACCTATGGATTACCAGAACCTTTTGCTAGTGTCACGTCATCAGCGAATAGACAGGAAAAAAATGACCGTCATTTTTCACAATATGACGACAAAATTCCTCACAAGTGTGGCATGGATCACGCTTCTGCTTGTGACAGGGTGCTCTGGAACGTCTGCACACGGTGCCGATGGCTATTTCGAGGGAGCGGCATTACGGCTGGCCATTGCTGCTGAAAGCGGCGACGCCGATGCCATACGTCACCTCGTAAAGGACGAGGGCGTCAACCCGGACAAGGCGTTTTCAACGCGGGACGGAATTCCTCTGATCGCATGGCCGCTGCGGGCCCGCAACATCGAGGGACTCAAAGTATTGCTCGACGTCGGGGCAGACCCCAATGCGCGTGAGTCAAAGCAGATGAATGGAGAGCTGATCAGGTTCGACAACGCGATGGTCTACGCGGCCAAGATGGACGACCCTCGGTTCCTGGAATTGCTGCTGAAGCACGGAGGAGATCCCAACACACGAAACGTCAACAATGAAACGCTTCTCTTCCAAGCCTTCATCAGCGGGAACCAATGGAAGAATGTCCAGACCCTGGTCAAGAACGGCGCAGACGTGAATGGATCCAACCGCAGAAGCCTGGGAGACGACACCGTTCTGAGCTGGTACACGGGAAGAGGCGGATTTGACTACGCCTACTGGTTGCTGGAGCACGGCGCAGACCCCACCATTCCCGAGCAGGTATCGGAAAGTTCGGGCAAATCTGCTCGGCAATTAATGGTCGAGGACATCTACTGGGAAATCACCACACCCGACAACCTGCCGTGGCAGAAGAAATGCCAGCAGTGGCTGATCGAACGCAACATTCCCCGCCCACCGATGCCCGAACACATCCGCAGGAAGCGCGAGGCCTTCAAATTCCCGAGCAAGGAAGAAGATATTCCGCTGCTGTAGGGAGATCAGACATGGACGTTCACCTCCGACGCTTCTTTGTACATCACGCCCTTCTGGCGGCAGCGCTGTTCCTGCTTTCGGGCTGCACACCACAGTCAACGCATGGTGCCAGCGATTACTTCAAGGGAAGGGCACTTGAGCTGGCCGTTGCCAGCGAGCAAGGGGATGCCGAGACGATCACGCGCCTGATAAAGAACGAAGGAGTCAATCCCGACAAAGTCTTCGCTCGTGACGCTGGAATTCCCCTGGTGGCGTGGCCTCTTCGGGCGAAGAATCTTGATGGATTACGCGCTCTCCTGGACAACGGCGCAGATCCGAATGCACGCGCATACAAGACCGTGGATGGACGCAGGCTTGGTTACAACAATGCGATGGTCTACGCGGCAAAGATGGACGACCCTCGCTTCCTTGAGCTGCTGCTGAAGCACGGCGGGGACCCCAACACGCGCAACTCGGCGAATGAAACCCTGCTGTTTCAGGTTTTCGTCAGTGGAAACCAGTGGAAGAACATTCAGGTACTCATTGAGAACGGAGCCAACATCAACGAATCGAACCGACGCCTGGAGGACGACACCGTTCTGAGCTGGTACACAGGAAGAGGCGCATTCGACTACGCCTACTGGTTGCTGGAGCACGGCGCAGATCCCACCATTCCCGAGCACGTATCGGAAAGTTCGGGAAGATCTGCTCGGCAATTGATGGTTGAGGACATCTACTGGGAAATCACCACGCCGGACAACCTGCCGTGGCAGAAGAAATGCCAGCAATGGCTGGCAGAGCGCAACATCCCCCGCCCACCTATGCCCGAACACATCCGCAGGAAGCGCGAGGCCTTCAAATTCCCGAGCAGGGAAGAAGACATCCCGCTGCTGTAGTTTCTGTATCAGCGGCCGGAAAGCAGGACGCAATCCACCGGCAGGTGCATCCGCACCCTGCCCGCCACGCATTCGATGCGGAAGCTGCGTGCCTGCACCGGTTCGCCGTCCAGGTTCAAGGTCAGCGGCTGCGGCGCGTCGATCTGCAGCCACGGCAGCTGCGCGCGTGTAGCCACGCGCTCCAGCGCCGCTTCCTTGCCACCGGTCAGCATCTGCCCAAGGGTGGCGGCGACTTCGCCTTCCAGTTCCGGCACCACGGTGACGTCCAGCAGGCCGTCATCGATCAGTGCCTGCGGGCACAGCTGCTGACCACCACCCGCCTGGCGGCCGTTGCCGATGCCCAGCGCGATGAACCCACCTTCCCACTGGAAATCCGGCCCGCTCAGGCGCGCGGTGATCGGTTCGATGCGCCCGAGCTTGGCGATACCGGTAATGACATACGCCAGACCGCCAAGCATCTTCTTCAAGCCCGCGTCGGTTTCCACCGTGACCTGGGTACCGAAGCCGCCGCTGGCGAGGTTGGCGCACCACCATGGCCTGCCGTCGGCATCGACACGCAGCAGATCCATCGGACGCGGCGTACTGCCGGCAATCAGTGCGAAGGCCTCCTGCGGCTCCACCGGAATGCCCGCAGCGGTTGCGAAATCGTTGGCGGTGCCCATCGGCACCAGCGCCAGCGAAGGCAGCGCCCTGGCCGGCTCGTCACGATGCGCCAACGTCTCGGCCACCGCGCTCAGCGTGCCGTCGCCACCGGCCGCTACGATCACGTCCACGCCGTGGTCGATGGCCTCGGCAACGTAGCGCTCGGCGTCACCGTCTTCCCAGGTCACCCGCACTTCCAAGTGCACGCCGCGTTCGCGCCAGTGGCCCACGGCCTCGCGCAGGTCGTCGTCGCCTGCGGACTTGCCGTTGAGGATCAGGCGCCAGCGCGGTGTGCTCATGCGGTGCTTCCAGGGAAAGGTGGCACAGGCTAGCAACCGCGCGTTCGGGACCAGTGAAAGGCGGTGGCAACCGTTCAGGTCAGGAAGTTGGGCTCGCCAATGTGGGATGTCATGCGGGTGTCATAGTCGGCCCGGAGAATGGAAGGCCATAGCAGGGACGACGGATGGAGGCAGGATCAGCCTCCCACGCATGCAGCAAGGCCACGCCAGTGTTTGGCGTGGCTTTTTTTTATCTGCTGAACGGCGCTGCATATCGGCTTACAGGTAGGCCTCGATGGGACTGTGCAGGAGGCAGCTGTCGAACGTCTCGATACTGCGCAACATCGCTTCATCGACTGCGTGCTGCTGCAGCAGTAGGGTGAGCGCCGGAATTCCAGTCACGAACCTGCGTTCCACCCGCTTCTGCGCGTCCTGCATGGCGTAGTCGTAGTCGAGGCCATGGGTGGTCTCGGTGAAACGTGCGGCATGGGTGATCAAGCGCAGCTCGTAGATCTCTTGTTCGCCGGGAATGAAATGGGCGAAGCAGCGCAACCCGGTGCCCACCGAAGCCAGCCCCGCCGCCATCGGCCATCCCTTTTCGAGCGCTGCGAACGGCTGTGGTGGCGGCAACGGGTGCCGGCGGCGCCAAAGCACGAAGGCGCGCTCGACGTCATGACCGGCAGCCTGAAGATCGATGGCGGCCTCGGCGGCGCCCGATCCTGTGCGGTGCCTGTAGTCGGCCACGAGCTGATCAACCACCAGGGCGTGCGCCTGTAGCAGGTCACCGCCGGAAGCCTGCAGCGCCTGCCTGCAGACAGTAACCGAGGCCGGCAGCCGCTGGCGGAGCGCGGCAATGGCGTATTTCATCGGCAGGCCAGTCACCAGGACACGGTCTACCCGGCGAATGCCTTCAGCGCCTCACCTTCCAGCCGGTACACCGTCCACTCGTCCTGCGGCTTGGCGCCGGCAGCGGTGTAGAAGTCGATGGCCGGCGTGTTCCAGTCCAGCACCGACCACTCGAAGCGGCCGCACCCTTCAGCCACGGCCTGGCGCGCGATGTACTTCAGCAGCGCCTTGCCGGCGCCGACACCGCGCTTTTCCTGGCTCACGTACAGGTCTTCCAGGTAGATGCCCTTGCGGCCCAGCCAGGTGGAATAGTTGTAGAAGTACACCGCATAGCCGATGGCCTCGCCGTCGGCTTCGCAGACCAGCGCGCGGGCGGTAGCGTCGGCGCCGAACAGGCTCTCGGCGATGCCGATCTCATCGGTCTGCACCGAATGCTCGGCCTTCTCGTAGATGGCCAGTTCGCGGATGAAATGCAGGATCAGGCCAGCATCGGCCACGGTGGCCGGACGGATGTTCAACACGGCCACCGTCGCCATGGCTCAGCCCCTCGCTGCGGCGACGTTCGCGCGCATCTGCGCGATCACGTCCTGGTAGCTGGTCTTGGCATTGAAGATGGCCGAGCCGGCGACGAAGGTGTCGGCGCCGGCGGCGGCGATCGCGCCGATGTTGTCGGCCTTCACGCCACCGTCGATCTCCAGGCGGATGTCCTTGCCGCTGGCATCGATCTTCTGGCGGACCACGCGCAGCTTGTCCAGCGCCGAGGGAATGAAGGCCTGGCCGCCGAAGCCCGGGTTGACCGACATCAGCAGCACCAGGTCCAGGTCATCCAGCACCCAGTCCAGGATGTCCACCGGGGTGGCCGGGTTCAGCACCAGGCCCGGCTTGCAGCCCAGCGAGCGGATCAGCTGGATGGTGCGGTGCGGGTGGCGACTGGCCTCCGGGTGGAAGCTGATGTAGGTGGCACCGGCCTCGGCGAAGTCCGGGATGATGCGGTCCACCGGCTCGACCATCAGGTGCACGTCGATCGGCGCGGTCACGCCGTGCTTGCGCAGGGCCTGGCAGACCATCGGGCCGATGGTCAGGTTGGGCACGTAATGGTTGTCCATCACGTCGAAGTGGACCCAGTCCGCACCGGCGGCCAGGACGTTGTCCACTTCCTCGCCCAGGCGGGCGAAATCGGCGGACAGGATGGACGGGGCGATGAGGCAGTTGGACATGGCCGGGGCCTTGGAGACGAGGGAAAAGGGTCAGCGCTTGCGCAGGGTCTTGATGCGGTCGTAGGCGGCGTTGATCCGCCGCGACTTCTGCTCGGCCTGCTGCTGCAGCTCGGGGGCCGCGCCGCCGAGCTTGTCGGGGTGGTACTGGGAAATGAGCTTGCGGTAGGCCCGCTCGACCTCGGCATCGGTGGCCTCGGAGGTCAGCCCCAGCTCCCGGTACGGGTTTTCCTTGTTCAGGCGGAACCAGTCCGAGTCGAAGGCATGGCCGAGCAGCAGGCCGATGACCGCCCCGAACAGCGGATTGGGCCGGAACAGCAGGGCCCCGGCGATGAAACCGAGCAGTTTTCCGTACCAGCGCATGGCGCCCCAGGGTCGGCCGACGAAATGGACGCTCATTTTACGTCACAGCGGGCCCGGACCGCTTTACACTAGGCCGCCCGCTGGTCAGCGGGCCCGCCGGGTCCGCTGGGCAGCCGTATCGACAACGCCCCAGGAGTGCCCGTGCCAACCACGCTGTTGCAATCCGATCTCCCCGGCCTGCCCTTGCGCCATCGCGGCAAGGTGCGTGATGTGTTCGATATCCCGCGTGAGCGGCTGCCTGCAGGGGCCCCACCGGGCGACTACCTGCTGATGGTGGCCACCGATCGCCTGTCGGCGTTCGACGTGGTCCTGCCCGACCCGATCCCGGGCAAGGGCGAGATGCTCTGCCAGGTGTCCAACTTCTGGTTCGCCAAGACCGCGCACCTGATGCCCAACCACCTGACCGGCATCGACGTGGCCAGCGTGCTGCCCGAGGGCGTGGACCCGGCTCTGTACGCCAAGCGCGCGGTGGTCACCCGCAAGCTGAAGCCGGTGCCGGTGGAGGCGATCGCCCGCGGTTACCTGATCGGCAGCGGCTGGAAGGACTACCAGCGCACCGGCAAGGTCAGCGGCATCGACCTGCCCGACGGCCTGCGCCAGGCCGAGCAGCTGCCCGAGCCGATCTTCACCCCGTCCACCAAGGCCGCCGTCGGCGACCACGACGAGAACATCGATTTCGATGCGATGGTCAAGCAGGTGGGCGCGGACCTGGCCGAGCGCGTGCGCGATGCCACCCTGCGCATCTACAAGTTCGCGGCGGACTACGCCCGCGAGCGCGGCATCATCCTGGCCGATACCAAGTTCGAGTTCGGTACCGATGCCGATGGCCGCCTGTACATCATGGACGAGATGCTGACGCCGGATTCCTCGCGTTACTGGCCGGCCGACGAGTACGAAGTGGGCACCAGCCCGCCGAGCTACGACAAGCAGTTCGTGCGTGATTACCTGGAGACGCTGGACTGGGGCAAGACCGCCCCGGGCCCGAACATCCCGGCGGAAATCATAGAGCGCACCCGCGCCAAGTACGCCGAGGCGCTGCAGCGCCTGGCCGGGATCAGCGTCGACTGATTGGCCCAGCGCCCCCGGCCGGAAGGTCGGGGGCGTTCTGCCTGGGGCGACCAGTTCGCCCGGATCCGCTGAACCCCGCGCTGCGCGCGATGGTCGACCCTACTGTGCGGACGTCCCCGCACCGTCCGGCCCGGCCGGAGTATGCTGACGGCATGCAGACCACCACCCAGCTTGCGCGGCCGATCGACCGCTACTTCGCCAGCTATTCAGACGACCACCGCAACGTCATCAACCAGCGCATCCACGTGGTGGCGGTGCCGGCGATCCTGTGGTCGGTGGTGGCCCTGCTGTGGTGCGTGCCGCCGCTGATCACCTGGTTCCAGTACGGCATCTGGTCGGCCTTTGCGATGTTCAGCGCCTGGTGCTTCTACAACAAGCTGTCGCGCCCGCTGGGCATCGGCATGCTCATCCAGTTCTTCGTGTTCGGCTGCCTGTGCCGCCTGCTGGAGGCCGAGATCGGCCTGAACAGCCTGCGCTGGCTGGCGGTGGGCGTGTTCGTGGTGGCCTGGGTGGCGCAGTTCATCGGCCACACGTTCGAAGGCCGCAAGCCCAGCTTCCTGACCGACCTGACCTACCTGCTGATCGGCCCGGCCTGGGTGATGGCCAAGGCCTACCGCAAGCTCGACTGGCGCTACTGACCTCTCCTGCGGCGTCACTCTCCTTCGTTTCCTGAACGGGCACGTCCCGTCACCCCTGCTGCACGAACGACCTGCCAGCCTGCGATGCAAGGGCGGCACACGCCTGCCTGCGCGTCCGCCGTGAAAGCCACAGCCGTTGCCACGCGGGGCGCAGGCCGCCATGCGCGGGCGTAGGGAGCCGATCCGGCAAAACCGGCGACCACACGCCGCAAGGCCCTGGAATGACCATGCCGCACCGCAAAAAAGATGAATAGCGCACGTTACATGCCGTTTGTTGCCGTTACATGGGTTTCGGCGACATTTGGCTGACTGTTAGACTCAATGACCTGCTCGTGAATCATGGATTCCCTGCATGCTCCCCAGCCTGCCCCTGCTGCTGGCCCTGCCGTTCCTGATGGCAGTGGCTGTTGCGGCCTTCCCCCGTAGTTCCCGCTCGACAGCCGCCTGGCTGGCGGCGCTGGCGCCGTTGGGCGGATTGGCCATCCTCGGCTGGCTGACCCCGGCCATCATGGACGGGCAGGTGGTCCGCAGCGTGATGCCATGGCTGCCGCAGATCGGGCTGGACTTCGCCCTGCGCCTGGACGGCCTGGCCTGGATGTTCGCTGGCATGGTGCTGGGCATCGGCGCGCTGGTGGTGCTGTACGCGCGCTACTACCTCAGCAGCCAGGACAACGCGCACCGCTTCTACTGCTACCTGCTGCTGTTCATGGGCGCCATGCTGGGCATGGTGATCTCCGGCAACCTGCTGCTGCTGATGGTGTTCTGGGAAATGACCAGCATCAGCTCGTTCCTGCTGATCGGCTTCTGGTCGCACCGCAAGGACGCTCGCGAGGGTGCGCGGATGGCGCTGGTGATCACCGGTGGCGGCGGCCTGGCCCTGCTCGGTGGCGTGCTGCTGATCGGCCGCATCGTCGGCAGCTTCGACCTGGACGTGGTGCTGGCCGCCGGCGACCAGATCCGCGCCAGCGCGCTCTATCCCTATGCCCTGTTCCTGGTGCTGGCCGGCATCTTCACCAAGAGCGCGCAGTTCCCGTTCCACTTCTGGCTGCCGCACGCGATGGCCGCGCCCACCCCGGTGTCGGCCTACCTGCATTCGGCCACCATGGTGAAGGCCGGCGTGTTCCTGCTGGCCCGCCTGCATCCGGCCCTGGCCGGCACCGACCTGTTCTTCTACACGGTCAGCGGCATCGGCGCGCTGACCCTGCTGATCGGCGCCTGGAACGCGATCTTCCAGCACGACCTGAAGGGCCTGCTGGCCTACTCGACCATTTCCCACCTGGGCCTGATCACCCTGCTGTTCGGCCTGTCCACGCCGATGGCGGTGGTCGCCGGCGTGTTCCACATCCTCAACCACGCCACCTTCAAGGCCTCGCTGTTCATGGCCGCCGGCATCATCGACCACGAGACCGGCACCCGTGACATGCGCAAGCTGGGCGGGCTGAGAAAGCTGATGCCCTTTACCAGCGCGCTGGCGATCATCGCCTCGCTGGCAATGGCCGGCATCCCGCTGCTCAACGGCTTCCTGTCCAAGGAAATGCTGTTTGCCGAGGCGCTGACCGCCGGCGGCCCGGGCACCATGCGCACCGCGGTGTCGATCGCCGCGCTGCTGGCCGGCGTGTTCGGCGTGGCCTACAGCCTGCGCTTCGTGCACGACACCTTCTTCGGCCCCGGCCCGCACGACCTGGACCGCGTGCCGCACGAGCCGCCGCGCTGGATGAAGGTGCCGGTGGAGATCCTGGTGGTGATCTGCGTGGCGGTGGGCATCGCCCCGGCACTGACCGTGGCACCGGTGCTGCATGCCGCGGCCGGCTCCATCCTCGGCAACGCCATGCCCGAGTACAGCCTGTCGGTCTGGCACGGCTTCAACCTGCCGCTGGCGATGAGCGCGATCGGCGTGGTCGGCGGGGTCGCCCTGTACTTCGGCCTGCGCAGGCTGATCAACCTGCACGGCGTGCAGAACACCGCCACCGGCCGCAACGTCTTCCATGCGCAGCTGGACACGGTGTCCGCGCTGGCCATGCGCCTCACCAACGGCATCGCCAACGGCAGCCTGCAGCGCATGCTGCTGGGCCTGGTGCTGGTGGCCATCACCGTGGCCGCCGCGCCCTACATCGCCAGCCCGGCCTCGCCCAACTGGACCAGGCCGCAGCCGATCCCGCTGCTGGGCTGGGCGCTGTGGCTGGTGATGATGGCCTGCGCCGTGGCCACCCTGCGCGTCTACAAGCAGCGCCTGCTGGCCGTGCTGCTGGTCGGTGGCGTCGGCCTGATGGTCTCGCTCACCTTCGTGTTCCTGTCCGCCCCGGATCTGGCCCTGACCCAGCTGCTGGTGGAGATGGTGACCCTGGTGCTGATGCTGCTGGGCATGAACTACCTGCCCGCCCAGTCCGGGCCGGAGCGGCCACGCTGGCGCAAGCAGCGCGATGCGGTCATCGCGATCATCGCCGGTGCCGGTCTCGGTGCGCTGGCCTACAGCGCGATGACCCTGCCGCCAAACACCATGGCCGGCGAGATGCTCGCCCGCGCCCTGCCCGAGGCCTATGGGCAGAACGTGGTCAACGTGATCCTGGTCGACTTCCGCGGCTTCGATACCTTCGGTGAGATCACCGTGTTCGGCATCGCCGCGCTGGTGGTGCATGCCCTGCTGCGGCGCACGCGCATGGCCCCGGAACAGATCATGCCGGGCCCGCCGATCAAGCTGCCGGTGCCGGCCGACCTGGCCCAGATCATGTTCCCTCTCACCCTGACGGTGTCGATCTTCCTGTTCCTGCGCGGCCACAACGCACCCGGCGGCGGTTTCATCGCCGGCCTGGTGCTGGCGGTGCCGCTGCTGATCCAGTACGTGATCCAGGGCACCGCCTCGGTCGAATCGCGCTTCGGCTTCGACTACATCCGCTGCATCGGCATGGGCCTGCTGATCGCCCTGCTCAGCGGCAGCGCCTCGATGCTGTTCGGCGTGCCGTTCCTGACCAGCGGCCACCTCGACCTGCACCTGCCGCTGATCGGTGAGGTGCCGCTGGCCAGCGCGATCGGGTTCGACATCGGCGTGTACCTGGTGGTGTTCGGCGGCGCCATGCTGATGCTGTCGATGATGGCCACCGTGAAGCCCTCGCGTACCCGCAGCGCGCGCAAGGGCGAGATCGACCTGCAACGCCGTTCGGCCCGCACCGGGGAGATGCACTGATGGAACTGGCCCTGGCCACCGCGATCGGCGTGCTGACCGCCATCGGCGTCTACCTGCTGCTGCGTGCGCGCAGCTTCGATGTGATCCTCGGCATGACCTTCCTGTCTTATGCCACCAACCTGCTGATCTTTGCCGGTGGCCGCGTGGTGCAGGGCAAGGCGCCAGTGCTGCAGGAAGGCTTGGAGAGCCACCTGGGCAACTACACCGATCCGCTGCCGCAGGCGCTGGTGCTGACCGCCATCGTCATCGCCTTTGCGATGACCGCGGTGACCATCGTGCTGGCGATGCGCAGCCGCAGCGACAACCACAGCGACCACGTGGATGCGCACGAACCGGATGATGACGCACCGCCGCGTCGGGGCGAGGACCAGGCATGAATCATCTGGTGATCCTGCCGGTCCTGGTTCCGCTGCTCGGCGCCTCGCTGTCCCTGTTCGTCGAACACCGCCGCTATGGCCCGAAGGTGCAGCGCAGCGTCGCCTGGACCGCGATGGCCGCGCTGGCCGTGGTGGTGGGCCTGCTGTTCGCGCAGACCGCCGGCGGTGACATCAACGTCTACCTGCTGGGTGACTGGCCCTCGCGGCTGGGCATCGCGCTGGTGGCCGACCGCCTGTCGGCGTGGATGCTGCTGACCACGTTGCTGCTGGCCATCCCCTGCCTGATGCATGCGTGCTCGGGCTGGGATCGGCGCGCACCGCACTTCCACGCGCTGTTCCAGTTCCAGCTGGTTGGCCTGAATGGTGCGTTCCTGACCGGCGACATCTTCAACCTGTTCGTGTTCTTCGAGGTGATGCTGATCGCCTCCTACGGCCTGCTGCTGAGCGGCGGCCGCGGCCTGCGCATGCGCATCGGCCTGCACTACGTCGTGTTCAACGTCACCGCCTCGACCCTGTTCCTGATCGCGCTGGGCCTGCTGTATGCCTCGCTGGGGTCGCTGAACATGGCCGAGCTGTCGCAGCGCATCGCCGAAGTACCGGCCTCGCAGCTGACCCTGGTGAAGGCGACCATCGGCCTGTTGCTGCTGGTGTTCTGCGCCAAGGCCGCGCTGATGCCGCTGTACCTGTGGCTGCCCGAATCCTATGCGCGTGCGCCGGCGGCGGTGGCCGCACTGTTCGCGATCATGACCAAGGTCGGCCTGTACGCGGTGCTGCGCGTGCAGATGCTGTGGTTTGGCGAGGACGCTGGCGCGCTGGCCGGCTATGGCCGCGACTGGCTGTTGTGGGCCGGCGTGGCCACGCTGGTGCTGGGCGGCCTGGGCGCGCTGGCCGCGGCCCGCCTGCGCGTGCTGATCTCCTACCTGGTCGTCGTCTCGGCGGCGACGCTGTTCATCGCCTTCGCGGTGGGCACGCCGACGGTGCTGTCGGCCGGCCTCTACTACCTGCCGCACAGCAGCTTCGTGGCGGCGGCCCTGTTCCTCATCGCCGATCTGATCCGCCGCCGCCGTGGCGGTGCCAGCGACCGCAAGGAAGTGGTGGCACCGATGCCGGGCAAGGAAACGCCGGCCGTGCTGTTCCTGATCGGCGCGGTGTCGGTGGCGGGCCTGCCGCCGCTGTCCGGCTTCCTGGCCAAGGCCGCGCTGCTGGCCGGCATGCCGGCGCAGTACACCGGCGCGGTGTGGACGGCGGTGCTGGTCAGCAGCCTGCTGGTCATCATGGGCCTGACCCGCGGCGGCATCCGCCTGTTCTGGCGCGTGCCGACGCCCGACCCGGACGCGCCGCCGCCTCGCAAGGCGCGGCTGCGCCGCATCGAGCTGTATGCCGCCTGCCTGCTGCTGGCCTACGGCGTCGGCATGGCCGTGGCCGCGGCGCCGCTGATGCGCCACACCGACGCCATCGCCGCCCAGCTGCTGCAGCCGGGTGACTACGTAGAGCAGTTGCGCGCGACCACGCCGGAGATCCGCCAGCCATGACCGCCAAGCGTCCCTTCCGCCGCCGCGTGTTCCCCTCGCCCGCCCTGAGCATGATGGTGGTGGCGTTCTGGCTGCTGATGTCCGACAGCTTCACCCTCGGGCAGATCGTGCTGGGCCTGGTGCTGGGCGTGGTGGTGCCGCTGTTCGCCGCGCGCCTGGACCGCGAGTTCGCACGCATCGGCACGCTGCGGCCGGTACCCAAGCTGCTGGTCGTCACCCTGTGGGACATCCTGATGTCCAACATCCGCGTGGCCATCCAGGTGCTCGGCCCGGAACGCAACATCCACCCCGGTTTCATCTGGTTGCCGCTGGACATCGCCAACATCCATGGCATCGCCGCGCTGACCAGCATGATCACCCTGACCCCGGGCACCGTGTCGGCCGCGCTGAGCGATGACCGCAAGTACCTGCTGGTGCACGTGCTGCACCTGGAAGACCCGCAGGAACTGATCGACACGATCAAGCGACGTTACGAAGCCCCGTTGATGGAGATCTTCCCATGACTGGATTCCAGATCATCCAGACCACCCTGGTGGTGTGCATGCACGTGGTCGGCCTGGCCATGCTGCTGGGCACCTGGCGCCTGCTGCGCGGCCCGACCGTGCCCGACCGCATCCTCGCGCTGGACACGCTGTCGGTGACCGCCATCGCCGAGCTGATGCTGTTCGGCATGTACCTCAACTCGGCCATCTATTTCGAAGCCGCGCTGGTCATTGCCATGCTCGGCTTCGGCAGCACGGTGGTGCTGAGCAAGTTCGTGCTGCGCCGGGACATCGTCGAATGATCACCTTCATCCAGATCGCCCTGTCGGTGCTGCTGCTGTTCGGCTGCTTCTTCATCCTGGTCGGTGCACTGGGGCTGGTTAAGCTGTCGACGTTCTTCAAGCGCCTGCACGCGCCGACCAAGGCCAGCACGCTGGGCGTGGGCTGCGTACTGGCGTGCTCGGTCTGTTACCACATCTTCCTGGGCCAGGACCCGCAGCCGCGCGAGCTGCTGATCACCGTGTTCCTGTTCATCACCGCGCCGATCAGCGCGCACATGATGGCCAAGGCCGCGCTGTCGCTGCTGATGGAAACCCGCCCCAGCCTGCCCGGCAACGAGCGCGCGAAGGAAGAACAGCTGCCGCCGCCGGAACCGGCGCGGGAAGAGGACGCAACGCAGAACCGGTAGGTGCCGACCGTTGGTCGGCACGCCCCGTCATCCACGCATGGCGTGGATCTACTGTAGAGCCGAGCCTGTGCTCGGCTCTACATCACCAGCGCGATCTCCAGCCCCAGCCACGCCACGAACGCGCCCAGCAGGATCGCGCCCTCGCCGCGGCTGATCTTCAGGTCACCGCGCAGCATCGGGTACAGCACCAGGGCGAAGGCCAGCAGCGCCGGCAGTTCCAGGCGCACGAACGACGCCGGCAGCGCCAGCGGCTGCAGCAGGCCCATCGCACCGATCACCAGCAGCAGGTTGACCACGCTGGAGCCCAGCACGTGGCCCAGCACCATGTCGCCGTGGCCACGCCGCGCGGCTGCGATGGCCGCGGCTACTTCCGGCAGCGTGGTGCCGATGGCTACCGGCAGCAGGCCCACCAGCAACGGGGTCCAGCCCAGCGCCGCGCCGAAATCCGCCGCAGCGCCCACCACCAGGCGCGCGCCCCAGTAGAGCGTCAGCGCGGCAATCAGCACGCGCAGCACGTTCAGCGGCAGGCTGGTGCGGCTCAGCGCGGATTCGGCGATGACCGCCTGCACGTCCGGCGCTTCCAGGCGCCCGCGACGCAGCAGCACGATCTGCACCAGCACGAAGCCCGCCGCCAGCACGCCGGCTTCCCAGCGTTGCAGGCGACCATCCAGGCCGAACACGATCAGCAGCAGGCCGGCGGCCAGCAATGACCACCACAGCACACCCTGCAGGCGCGCGCGCAGCAGCAGCGGCGCGGCGATGGCAGCCACGGCCAGGGTCAGGCCGAGATTGGCGATGCTGCTGCCGATGGCGTTGCCCAGGGCCAGTTCCGGTTGGCCAAGGACCAGCGCGCGTGCATTGACCGCCAGTTCCGGCAGCGAGGTGGCGACGCCGAGCAGCAGCAGGCCGGCAGTGAAGGCGCTGGCGCCGAAGCGCTGGGCGAGGCCGGCGACGGCCTTGACGATGGAATCCCCGCCCAGCGCCAGCAGCAGCAGGCCAAGCAGGAACCAGGCAATTGAAATGGCGATCATCGAGCACTCCCCAGCGGTCGTGGCGCGATTCTACGCGTGACCCACCCACTGCGGGTGGGCCACGGCCGCCGTGGTCAGCCGCAGCCTTCCACGTAGTCCACCTGCGGGGTCTGGCCGACCCGCCAGCTGCCCACTTTGCCATCGGCCCCCAGCGCGAAATCGATGATGGCTGCGCCCTCCTGGGCCGGGCGCACGCGCAGATGCTGCGCCTTCTCGTCGTACTTGTCCGGGCCGACGTCGGCGCGCTCGGGGTAGAGCAGCTGCAGTTCGCCCAAGGTCATGCCGACCTTGCCTCCCCCCGGGGCGACGATGCCGGAGCTGCGCACGTCGTAGCGCACCAGCTTGCGGCCTTCAATCATCAGGCGCGGATCCTCGGCATTCTGCGGGCGCAGGAAATAGCAGCCATCGCTGTTGTCGTCAGCCGGTAGCGGCTTGCCCGCCGCGTCCGTGCCCAAGCCCTGCAGCGGCCTGCCGAAGCCATTGCGCACATCGGCGATGCCCGCGCCCAGGCGGGCCCCGCCGAAGCCGTCCAGGCGTGCCGGGCTGTCGCTGCGCGGGTCCACCGGCGAGGTAGTGGCCAGATCGGCATCGGCCGGGGCGGTGGCGGTCGCCGTGTCCTTGGCCGGGGCGGGGGCAGCCTCGGGGCTGTCGGGGCTGCGCGAACAGGCGGCCAGCGACAGCAGCAACAGACCGGCAATCGGGAGGTGTTTCATGGCGCGGATCCTTGGCACGGGGTGGCTGCACGCTAGCGCAGCGCGCGTGCAGGCGCTGCATTGTCATCGCCGTTTCATGCCCCGCGTTCAGGCTCGGCGTGCACCGACTTGGCTGTCCCTTCCATGCAACCGCGCAAGACCGACCTCGCCCGAACCGCGCTGCAGGCCCATCGCGCGCCGCTGGACATGCGCCAGCGCCGGCTGCTGATCCTGTGCGATGGCCAGCGCAGCATTGCCGACCTGACCGGATTGATGGGCCGGGAAGCGCCTGCCATGGTGATCCAGCTGATCCAGGGGGGGTACCTGGAAACCGGCGCGGGGGCATCGCCAGCACCGTCATCCGTGCCGAAAACGACACCCCAGCCGACACCGCTGCCCCCCGCATCCCCAGCACCCGGCGTGCAGGTTGAACGCCGCCGCTCGCTGGTGGCCGCGCGCATCTACCTGCTGGGCATTCTGGAAATGCAGCGCAACCCGATGGCGGCCGCGCTGTTCCGCGACCTGCAGCAGGCCCGCGCCGAGGAAGATGTGGTGAAGGTACTGCAGGCGGCGCTGCAGGCGCTGCCGGGCATGACCTCCGACGGCTACTGCGAGCGCGTACGGCTGCGCCTGCTGGAAGCGCTGCCGACGGAGCACTGCGACGCCTTCGCGGCCACGGCCTGAAAGAGGGGACGGATCAACGGAAGTTGTTGCGCAGGCCGTTCCAGCACTGCTGGTAATCGCCCTGGCGGTGGCCGGCAGCCAGCGCCTGCGCGGTCGGGCGGATTACCGCGCGGGTCTCGAACATGAAGGCCATCGTGTCCTTGATGACATCTGCCTTGGACAGGTCGGCGTTGGATGCCTTGTCGAAGGTCGGCGCATCCGGGCCATGCCCGCTCATGCAGTTGTGCAGCGACGCACCACCGGGCACGAAGCCCTCGGCCTTGGCGTCGTAGGCACCGTGCACCAGGCCCATGAACTCGCTGGCGATGTTGCGGTGGAACCACGGCGGGCGGAACGTGTTCTGCGCCACCAGCCAGCGCGGCGGGAAGATGGCGAAATCCATGTTGCTGGTGCCGGGCGTGTCGCTGGGCGAATGCAGCACCAGGAAGATCGACGGGTCTGGATGGTCGTAGCTGATCGAGCCGATCGTGTTGAAGCGGCGCAGGTCGTAGCGGTACGGTGCGTAGTTGCCGTGCCAGGCCACCACGTCCAGCGGCGAATGGTCGATGGGCGCGCGCCACAGGCGGCCCTCGAACTTGGCGATCAGTTCGAAATCACCGTCCACATCCTCGAATGCGGCGTGCGGGGTTTCGAAGTCGCGCGGGTTGGCCAGGCCGTTGGCGCCGATCGGGCCCAGATCCGGCAGCTTCAGCAGCGCGCCGTAGTTCTCGCAGATGTAGCCGCGGCTGGGGCCGTCGGGCAGCTCGACGCGGAAGCGCACGCCGCGCGGAATGACCGCGATCTGCTGCGGCTCGATCTCGATCACGCCCAGTTCGGTCAGCAGGCGCAGCGCGCCCAGCTGCGGCACGATCAGCAGTTCGCCGTCGGCGTTGTAGAAGTAGCGGCCGACCATGTCCCGGTTGGCGGCGTACAGATGGATGCCCACGCCGGCATGCGCATCGGGCGCGCCGTTGCCGGCCATCGTGTACAGGCCTTCGACGAAATCGGTCGGCAGTTCCGGCAGCGGCAGCGGGCTCCAGCGCAACTGATTCGGCGACGCCGGCTGCGCGCCGAAATCACACTGCAGTTGCGATTGCGCGAACGGGGTGAATTCGCCGTGGGTCACCGCCGGGCGGATGCGGTACAGCCAGCTGCGGCGGTTGCTGCCGCGCGGCGCGGTGAACGCGGTGCCGGACAGCTGTTCGGCATACAGGCCGTGGGCCACCTTCTGCGGCGAGTTCTGCCCGACCGGCAGCGCGCCGGCGACGGCCTCGGTGGCGAATTCGTTGCCGAAGCCGGACTGGTAGCCGCGGGCGGTGAGGGCGGTGGACATGGTGGCTCCTGGAACGGCGATGCCGGAACGGAAAGCAGCCGAGCATGGCTCGGCTCTACTGGTGAGCAGCCGCCGGACGTGGCCCGGCGCTGCCGATGAACGTTACAGCACGCCGCGACGGATCTGGTCGCGCTCGATGCTTTCGAACAGCGCGGTGAAGTTGCCTTCGCCGAAGCCTTCGTTGCCCTTGCGCTGGATGATCTCGAAGAAGATCGGGCCGATGCAGTTCTGGGTGAAGATCTGCAGCAGCTTGCGCTGGTGGGTTTCCGGATCGGCGTCGATCAGGATCTTGTTCTTCGCCAGGCGCGCCACGTCTTCACCGTGGTTCGGCACGCGCTGGTCGATCACATCGAAGTAGGTTTCCGGCGTATCGAGGAAATCCACGCCCTGCGCGCGCATGGCTTCGACGGTGTCGTAGATGTTGTCGGTGAAGCAGGCGATGTGCTGGATGCCCTCGCCCTTGTACGCGTCCAGGTACTCGTTGATCTGGCTCTTCGGATCGGACGATTCGTTCAGCGGGATGCGCACGATGCCGTCCGGGGCGGTCATCGCCTTGGATACCAGGCCGGTCTTCAGGCCCTTGATGTCGAAGTAGCGGATCTCGCGGAAGTTGAACAGGCGCTCGTAGTAGTCCGACCACTGCTGCATGTTGCCGAAGTACAGGTTGTGGGTCAGGTGGTCGATGAAGGTCAGGCCGAAGCCGAACGGACGCAGGTCGGCGCCGGCGATCACTTCATAGTCGCCATCGAAGACGCTGCCGACGCTGCCGTAGCGGTCGACCAGGTACAGCATGCAATCGCCGATGCCCTTGATGACCGGGGCGTTGACGGCCTTGCTGTCCGGCTTGAAGGCGATGGCTTCGGCGCCGTTGCCCAGGGCGGTCTGGTAGACCTCCTGGCCCGGCTTCTTGAAGCGGATGGCGAAGCCGCAGGCGCACGGACCGTGCTTTTCGGCGAAGTCGGCGGCGAAGGAATCGGGGTCTTCGTTGACCAGGAAGTTGACGTCGCCCTGGCGATAGACGGTAATCGGACGCTGCTTGTGCTTGAGCACCGCGCTGAAGCCCATCTTGCGGAAGTACTCGTGCAGCTCCTGGCCACGGCCGGCCGGGGCGGCAAATTCGACGAACTCGAAGCCGTCGATGCCCATCGGGTTTTCGAAGGTGGTGACCTGCATGCCGGGGTTCGGGTGCGAGGCGGTCGGGACTGCGGTATTCATGGCGTGGCTCCGAATCGGTACCGCATCGGTACAAACCAGGTGCGGGCTAGGGTGGACCCGGCGAGAATGCAGGGTCCGGACATACCACTTATAGTTACACTTGAAACCACCAGCAAGGTGCACCGCAGCATGAGCCCAGCCGACCCCGCCTCCACCCGTGTGCGTGCCTCGCACGTCCTGCTCGACCTGGAACAGTTCCTGCCGTATCGGCTGAGCGTGCTGTCCAACCGCGTGAGCGGCAACATCGCCAAACTCTATGGCGACCGTTACGGCCTGGCCATTCCCGAGTGGCGGGTGATCACCATCCTGGCGCTGTACCCGGGGTCGTCGGCCAGTGAGGTTTCCGACCGCACGGCGATGGACAAGGTGGCGGTCAGCCGGGCGGTGGCACGCCTGCTGGAGCGCGGTTTCATCAAGCGCGAGACGCATGGCGACGACCGCCGGCGCTCGGTGCTGGCGCTGTCGGCGGCGGGTTTCGAGGTGTACGAGACGATCGCGCCGCTGGTGATCGAGATCACCCGCAAGCTGATGTCGGTGCTGAGCGAGGAAGAGGAGCAGGTGCTGGAGAAGCTGATCCTGCGGCTGGCCGGCGATGGCCTGGAGCGGATGGGCGAAGGCGTCTGAGGGGAAGGTTTACGGGGCCCTGCCCCGGTCCCCGGTTGGGGAGACGGGGCCGTTGGCCTGTAGATCCACGCCATGCGTGGATGACGTAGCCTGCGATGCGCCGCGTGTCGCCGGCGACCCTGCGCAGGTACGGCGGCCATCATTGATGACGTTGGGTGCACGCGGCTGTGGTTTCGCCGATGAACGGCGCTCGGGCCGCGTGCGTCAATGGCTGTCGGCTTTAACGCCTGATGTTTCGGGATCGGCCCGATAGCATCGTCTTGGACAGGTCGGGCCTATCCAACGGCTTCAATCGAGTGGTTTTGCCTATTGGACGAACGGCCCCACCGGGGCGAGGTTGGGTGCGCAGCGGAGCACCGCTGCCGGGGTTGAAAGCCCGTTGATCCAGGCTCAGGAAACTCCACCATGTCCCGATCCGCCCGCCGCAAGGTTCCGGCGCCCGCCCCCGTCAGCCTCGATCATGAGGCCGACCTGCAACGCATCGATGAGGCGCTGGCCACTGTGGAATCCATTGCTGATGTCTGGTTCGAGCACCATCGCCTGAAGCCCTGCCCGCCCGGATTCCTGCTGTCGCTGAACCGGCTGCGCGATTTCACCAGCTTCGCCAAGGCCTACGCGACCGCATTGCGGGTGGTGCGGGAGTAGATCCACGCCACGCGTGGATGGCGCCGATGCCGGTGCCGGCGATGGGGTCAGCCCTTTCCTGCGGAAAGGGATCCGACCGCGCTGCTCAGCTCAGGTGCTTGCGCCGTGCATGGATCCAGGGCACGGCCAACGCGGCGATGGCACCGCCGGCGAAGCCCAGCGAGGCTGCGACCGTCGCCGCTTCGATCGCACCCGGCAACGCCAGCGCGGCCGCCACCAGCAGCAGTGACGGTAGGCCGACAAAGGTGCCGAGGAAGAAGGTCCAGCGCGGCGACCAGGTGTTGAGCTGCAGCAGGCTGACCGGCTGCCAGGTTTCGGCGGCGGCGTCCTCGGCGATCTTCGCCACGACCTTGCCGAGGTCCACTTCCGGCACCAGCCGGCCCGGGCGGGCGGCGGCGATGGCTTCGGCCACCGCCTCCACCGGCGGGAAGCTGGCCGGCCAGGCGGTGGGCGCGGCCACGCCATAGGCGGTCAACAGAGGCACGCTCAGCCACGGCGCCACCAGCGGGCGCACTTTGCGGCGGCCGTACACGCACCAGATCTGCGCCTGGCCATGCGCAGTCACGCTGTACAGGGCAAGCTCGCCCGGCGGCGGGTAGCCCAGCATGGTCACCCGCGCGGCCAGGCTGTCCTGGTCCATCGCGCGCAGGAAGCCGGGGCGGCTGCGCCCTTCCTGCATAAACGCGAGACCCAGCGCACCGACCAGCCAAGCTTCGGCCACGTCCTTGCTGCCGGCCGTCGCGCGGTCATCCGCGGCCAGGTACCAGGCAAGCGATTTGGGTTCGGCCACGTCCTGCAGGCCCCAGCGGCTGTCGTCGCCCAGCACGTGGCGCACCGGCAGGCGGGCCGGCGCGGTCTCGCCACGCTCGCCGGTCTGCAGGAACGGCAGCACGCCCTGCACGAAGCTGGACAGGTCGATCGCGCGCAGGCCATTGCCCTGCCACTCCGGCGGCAGCAGGCCAGCCAGCTGGCCTTCGGCGGCGAGACGGTCCAGGCGGGCTTTCTGTTCAACCAGCTTCTGCACCGCGCCCTTCAGCACGACGTTGTCCGGCAGGGCGATCTGCGGCAGTCGGTGGCGCGGTGGAGCCAGCTCCACACCGTCCTCGCCGGTGCCTGCGTCATCCAGCAGGGCATCCTGCGGCGGCAGGCTCACCCCCTCGGGGGCAGCGTCGCTGGCCGCATCTGGCTGGCGTTGGGCGTGGTCGCTGTGCATGGGCGCTCCGGTAGGGGCAGCCGACGATCCTGTCGACTGACGTCCTTGCCGTTAGCGGCCGTGGGAGGGGTTTCTGTAGGTGGCAGGCGTGCAGCCTAGCGGCACGGCAGCCGAGCATGGCTCGACTCTACAAATACGGGGTCAGCGCTGCGGCGCCCACTTCTTCAGGAACGCCATGAACTTGCTGCGGTTGTAACCCTTGCCTTCGTTCTTGGCTTTTTCCAGCTCGCCGGTGAACTGCGACTGCAGCAGGGTGCCATCCGAATCGAGCACGAACAGGTGCGGGTACCCCTTCACCTGCGGGTACTGCGAAAGGAACGCGGCGTTCTCGTTCTCTTCGCTGTAGTTGACCTTCATCCATACGTAGTTGGCATCGCGGAAGCGGCGGATCTCAGCATCGCCCTCCACGAACTGGTCCATCAGGTGGCACCAGGGGCACCACTCGCCGCCCACGTCCAGGATGATGTGCTTGCCACCGCGCTGGGCTTCGACCTTGGCGGTTTCCAGATCGGCGGCCGGGTCGCGCGCCGGGTCGAAACTGGCATTGAGGCCGGCGATGGCGGCGATGTCGGCCGCGGCCGGGGTGTTGCCCGAGGCCACCGGCGCGCTGGGGTCAGCGGCCGGTGGCTCGGTGGGACGGGTATCGAGCGGTTGCGTCGGTTCGGCAGGCGCCGGCGGCGGTTGCTGGGAACAGGCGCTGATCAGCGCCGCACACACCACTGCCACCACTGCACTGCCAAACGTTGTACGCATGCCTACTACCTCTGTGTTTACTTGACGCCGTGCATCAGCTTGTTGATCAGCGGGGCGATCAGGAACAGCACCACGCCGGAGCCGATCAGGGCCCAGAACCCGAAGGTATACCCCTTCAGTGCCGATTCGATCGTCATGCCGCCTTCACCGGACACTGCGCCGGCGAAGATACCCGACAGGTTGTTGCCGATGCCGGTCGACAGGAACCAGCCACCCATGCCGAAGCCGACCAGGCGCACCGGGGCCAGCTTGGTCACCATCGACAGGCCGATCGGCGACAGGCACAGCTCGCCCACCGACTGGATGACGTAGACCATGAACAGGGTCCAGAACGGAATCTTGCCGTCCACGACCATCTGCGACAGGGCGAACATCAACAGGGCGAAGGCGGCGCCGTTGAACAGCAGGCCCAGGCCGAACTTGCGCGGGATGGACGGATTGGCGCTGCCCATCTTGACCCAGATCCAGGCAATGATCGGCGCCAGGGCGATGATCGCCACCGAGTTGACCGACTGGAACCATGCGGTCGGGAAGGTCCAGTCGCCCATCTGGCGGTTGACGATGTTCTCGGCCAGGAAGGTGAAGGAGCTGCCGGCCTGTTCGAAGAACATCCAGAACATGACGTTGAAGGCGAAGATGATCAGCATGGCGATCACGCGGTCGCGCTGCACCTTGCCCTCGCGGATGCCTTCAACCAGCAGCAGGATGGCCAGGGCGGTGAACATCGCGCCCAGGATCCAGGCCAGCGCGGCGGCACCGGTGGCCAGCAGGAAGTACGACACCGGAATGGCGACAACCGCGCCGACCAGCACCTTGATGATCGGGCCGATGCCTTCGGCACACACCGGCGGCGCACCAATGCCCTTCAGGCCGGCGCGACCGATGTAGAACCACACCAGCGAGACCAGCATGCCCACGCCCGAGGCGATGAACACGACCTTGTAGGACGGCATCGCATCGGTACCGAAGACCTTGCGGGCCAGGTACTCGGTCAGCACCGGGGCGATCATCGCGCCGATGTTGATGCCCATGTAGAAGATGGTGAAGCCGGAGTCGCGGCGCTCATCCTTCAGGCCGTACAGCTTGCCGACCATGGTGGAGATGTTCGGCTTGAACAGACCGTTGCCGACGATGATCGTGGCCAGGCCGAGCTTGAAGATGTGCTCCTGCGGCAGCGAGATCATGAACAGGCCGGCGGCCATGATGACCGCGCCGGTCAGGATGGATCGCTGGTAACCCAGCACCCGGTCGGCCACGTAGCCACCGAAGATCGCCGCGGCATACACCAGGGCCAGGTAGGCACCGTAGATGCGGCTGGCGTCGCCTTCACCGGCAGCGCTGCCGTTGTAGAACTGGGCGACGATGTACAGCACCAAGGCCCAGCGGATGCCGTAGAACGCAAAGCGCTCCCAGAACTCGGTCATGAACAGCATCCACAGCGGGCGCGGGTGGCCCATCGTGGTCTTGAAGTCCGGCACGGCCGGCTCTGGGGTGTTCGCAGTGGCGTTTAGGCTCATGCGGATTTCCTGGTTCGGTGGATGGACGGCACATCCAATGTGCGCTGGAGCAACGCGCGAGCATCACCGACTTCTGGCGTTCACGTCAAATACACGCCGTTTGAGGCAGGTCACGACCTGCTCGCTGAACTTGCATCTGAAACGATCCAGCCCGTTGCCGGCAGCCTTGCTGAATGGGGCTCAGGCCAGGTCGGCCGGCGGCGCGACCTGCAGGCTGGTGCGCACCTGGAACAGCTCGGGGAAGAAGGTCAGCTCCAGCGCCTGTCGCAGGAAGGCCACCCCGGACGAACCCCCGGTGCCGCGCTTGAAGCCGATCACCCGCATCACGGTGCGCATGTGGCGGAAGCGCCACAGCTGGAAGGCGGTTTCCAGGTCCACCAGGTCCTCGCACAGCGAGTACTCGCGCCAGTAGCGGTCGGTGTCCTGGTAGATGCGGGCGAACACCGGCTGCAGGCTGTCATCGGACACGTGCGGCTGGGTCCAGTCGCGGTCGCTGTAGAGGTCGGGGATATCGTGGCCGAAGCGCGCCAAATACTTCAGGAATTCCTCGTACAGGCTCGGCGCTTCCAGCACGGTGCGCAGCTGCGCCTGGCCGTCCACGTCGTGCTCGAACACCTGCAGCATCTGCGCGTTCTTGTTGCCCAGCAGGAACTCGATGTAGCGGTACTGCAGCGACTGGAAGCCCGAGGACGGGCCCAGCACGTCGCGGAAGCCCATGTACTCGGACGGGGTCAGCGTTTCCAGCACCGACCACTGCTCGGTCAGCTGGCGCAGCACCTGCTTGCTGCGCGCCAGCACCTTGCGGCACTGCCAGACTTCGTCGCGCTGCAGGAAGCCGATCGCCGCACGCAGCTCATGGCCCAGCAGCTTCAGCCACAGCTCCGAGGTCTGGTGCTGGATGATGAAGAGCATCTCGTCATGGTGCGGCGGGTTGGACAGCGGCTGCTGCGCGGTCAGCAGCTGGTCCAGGCGCAGGTAGCCGCCGTAGGTCAGGCGCCCCTGCAGGTCGGTGTGGATGCCGGCTTCGAGATCGCGTTGGTTGTTGTCGACGGACATGGGCGGGACCAGATCAGGGGCGGCAAGGGTAGCGCGTTGCCTGCCGTGCGGGCAGCCGGGCGACCGTACCGGGGCGTGCGGTGGGGCTGTGGAACCGCCGTTGCGCGTGGAACCGTTTGCGGCGTTGCGCCGGCAGTCAGCCAAAGGCGTATTCTGACGCTTTGCAGCAACGACTGAATACGTTGTTGTTATTGGCCCCCCAGCTATCGCCAGGGGTACAAAGGGGAATCCCCGTGTTGCGCCGCAGGAAGGTTATTTCGTACGCAATCCTTAACATGGCGATTCATATCATTTGTAACTTCTCTGTCGAAGGTGCAGTACGCAATGACGGTTGCCGCTGAGTTCAAGATCGAATACCTGCAGTACCTGGACGCGGACGGCAAGCTCGTCCGTGACGACCTGCCCGCATCCCTGAAGGATCCGGCCGTCCTGGTGCCGCTGTTCAAGCAGATGCTGTACGTACGCACGTTCGACAGCAAATCCATCGCGCTGCAGCGCACCGGCAAGCTCGGCACCTACGCCGCCTGCCTGGGCCACGAGGCCGCGCACGTCGGCATCGGCGCGGCGATGAAGGCCGGCGACGTGTTCGCGCCCAGTTACCGCGAATACGGTGCCATGTTCATGCGTGGCGTACGCCCGTACGACGTGCTGATGTACTGGGGCGGCGACGAGCGCGGCAACGACTACACCGGCAACGCGGTGAAGGACTTCCCGTTCTGCGTGCCGATCTCCACCCAGTGCCTGCACGCTGCCGGCGCTGCGCTGAAGTTCAAGCTCAACAACGAACCGCAGATCGCGGTGGCGGTGTGCGGCGATGGCGGCAGCTCGAAGACCGACTTCTATGCCGCGCTCAACTCGGCCGGCGCTTACAAGCTCCCGCTGATCCTGTGCATCGTCAACAACGGCTGGGCGATCTCGGTGCCGCGTTCGGCCCAGACCGGTGCCGAAACCCTGGCCCAGAAGGGCCTGGCCGGCGGCCTGCACTGCCTGCAGGTGGACGGCAACGACCTGATCGCAGTGCTGGCCGCGATGGAACAGGCCCGCGAACGCGGCCTGGCCGGCGAAGGTGGCACCGTGCTGGAACTGCTGACCTACCGCCTGTCCGACCACACCACCGCCGACGACGCACGCCGTTACCGCGACGACGCCGAGGTGAAGGACGCCTGGACCCGTGAGCCGATGCTGCGCCTGCGCAAGTACCTCATCGCCAACGGCGTGTGGAGCGACGACGAAGAAAAGACCTGGGTCGAGCAGTGCGCGGCCAAGGTGGACGAGGAAGTGAACCAGTACCTCAACACCCCGGTGCAGCCGGTCGAGGCGATGTTCGACTACCTGTATGCCGATCCGCCGGCGGACCTGCTGGCCCAGCGCGCGGCCGCCATTGCCCTGGAGCAGCGCCATGGATGACATCAAGACGGGCGCATCCGCTTCCCAGGCCAATGCCGCCGACAGCGCCGCTGTCGCCGGTGGAGATATCGCAATGACCGCTACCCCCATTACCCTGATCGAAGCCATCACCCAGGCCCTGGCCTGGGAGCTGGAACACGACCCGTCGGTGCTGGTGCTGGGCGAGGACGTGGGCGTCAACGGCGGCGTGTTCCGCGCCACCGCCGGCCTGCAGCAGCGCTTCGGTTCGCAGCGCATCCTCGACACCCCGCTGGATGAAACCACCATCGCCGGCCTCACCGTCGGCCTGGCCGCGCAGGGCATGAAGCCGGTGGCCGAAGCCCAGTTCGACGGCTTCGTCTACCCGATGGTCGACCACATCATCTGCCACGCCGCGCGCCTGCGTACCCGTACCCGTGGCCGCCTGCACTGCCCGATGGTGCTGCGCGTGCCGTGGGGCGGTGGCATCCGCGCGCCGGAACACCACAGCGAAGCCAACGAATCGATCTTCACCAACGTGCCGGGCCTGCGCGTGGTGTTGCCGTCCAGTCCGCAGCGTGCCTACGGCCTGCTGCTGGCCGCCATGCGTGATCCCGACCCGGTGATCTACATGGAGCCCAAGCGCATCTACCGCCAGTACAAGGAAGTGGTCGTCAACGACGGCGAAGCCTTGCCGCTGGACGTGTGCTTCGTGCTGCGCGACGGCACCGACGTGACCCTGGTGGCCTGGGGCGCCCAGGTGAAGGAAGCGCTGGAAGCGGCCGACAAGCTGGCCGGCGAAGGCATCAGTGCCGAAGTCATCGACGTGGCCACGCTGCGTCCGCTGGACTTCGCCACCATCGCCGAATCGGTGGCCAAGACCGGCCGCTGCGTGGTCGTACAGGAAGCCCCGAAGACCGCGGGTTTCGGTGCCGAAATCGCCGCGCGCCTCGCCGAGGAATCCCTGTACGACCTGCTGGCCCCGGTCGAGCGCGTTACCGGCTACGACACCCACATTCCGCTGTTCCGCCTGGAAATGAAGTACCTGCCCAGCGTGGACCGGATCGTGACCGCGGCCAAGCGCGCGGTGGCGGCAGGCTGACATGCGGGCACGGCTCCTTGGGGCTTACCGCAGCCAGTATTCCAATCCACTCCGGTTCCGCACCGGCCAGATCGTCGAAGTCGGTGTACGTGACGAGGAATGGCCGGCGTTTGCCTGGGTACGCACCAACGATGGGCGCGCTGGATGGGCGCCCGTCGCCTGGCTGCAGCTGCTGGATGATGGCCGCGCCGAAGCCCTGCGCGACTACGACGCCCGCGAGCTGGATGTGGAAAACGGCGAGATGGTGAAGCTGCATCATGAACATGGTGGGTGGTGGTGGTCCGAGCGCGCGAATGGCGCGACGGGCTGGCTGCCGGCCCGCGAACTGGAACTGCTGGAAGAGAACTGCACATGAGCCAGACCAAGAATTTCAACCTGCCCGACCTGGGTGAAGGCCTGCCGGACGCGACCATCGTCGAGTGGTTCGTCAAGGAAGGTGACGTGATCAAGCTGGACGCGCCGCTGGTGTCGATGGAGACCGCCAAGGCCGTGGTGGAAGTGCCCTCGCCGGTGTCCGGCACGGTGCTGAAGCTGTCCGGCGCCGCCGGCGACATCATCCCGACCGGTGCCGTGCTGGCCACCTTCGAGATCGACCCGAACCTGCCGCAGCGCGCCGATGGCCAGGACACCGGCCACAGCCACGGGCACGCCCCAGCGGCCCCGGCCGCACCGAACCCGCCGCCGCTGCCGGCCGCTGCCGCCCCGGTGGCAGCCGCTACCGAAGAAAAGGCCGAGCGCGATGACGCCGGCACCGTGGTCGGCGCGATGCAGAGCTCCAATGCCGTGCACACCGAACAGGCGCTGGCCGTCGGCGGCGTCAAGGCCGTGCCCGCCGTGCGTGCCACCGCGCGCAAACTGGGCGTGGATCTGGCCCGCGTACGTGCCACCGGCGCCGATGGCGCGGTGACCATGGCCGACGTCAAGCAGGCTGCGGCCGACGGCAGCGCCAAGCTCGGCGCTGCGCCGGCCGTGGTGGCTGCCGCTGCCTATGCCGCGCCGGCCCCGGCCCAGGTGGCCGCCCCGGTGCAGAGCGAAGCCCGCACCCCGCTGTCCGCCGCCGGCAAGCCGATGCGCACCCAGCCGCCGGGCGTGGTCGCCAAGGGCCAGCCGGAACCGCTGAAGGGCGTGCGCCGCAACATGGCACGCGTGATGGCCGACGCGCACAGCAAGGTCGTGCCGACCACGCTGAACGACGACGCCGACATCCACGCCTGGCTGCCTGGCAACGACGTCACCGCCCGCCTGGTGCGCGCGATCGTGGTCGCCGCGCAGAAGGTGCCGGCGATGAACGCTTGGTTCGACGGTGAAGCGCTGACCCGCACCCTGCACGCGCAGGTGGACATCGGCATCGCCGTGGACACCGACGACGGCCTGTTCGTGCCGGCCCTGCGCAATGCCGACATGCTCGATGCCCGTGGCATCCGCGAAGGTGTAAACCGCCTGCGCGAGCAGGTAGAAGCCCGCTCGATCGCCGCCTCGGAACTGAGCGGATACACCATCTCGCTGTCCAACTTCGGCATGTTCGCCGGCCGCTACGCGACCCCGGTCGTGGTGCCGCCGTGCGTGGCCATCATCGGTGCCGGCCGTGCCCGCCACCAGATGACCCCGGTGATGGGTGGCGTGGAAGCCCACAAGGTCATCCCGCTGTCGGTGACCTTCGACCACCGCGCCGCCACCGGCGGTGAAGCGGCCCGCTTCCTGCGCGCGATGATGGATGATCTTGCGCTGGCCAGCTGATCGCCCCCCCCCGCCCCCGCTGGAACACGAAAAACGCCGGGCACTGCCCGGCGTTTTTTATGGCTGCGCTGTAGCGGTCAATCGCGCGCGACCATGCCCTCGGCACGGCTGTACACGCGCAGGCGATGGCCATCGGGATCGACGCCGACGAAGGTGTGGCCGAATTCCAGGGTGACCGGTGCCTGGGTGATCTGCACGCCAAGTGCGCGCCAGGCGTCATGCAGCTGCTGCACTTCAGCGGAGCTGGCGGCCACCATCGCCAGCTCGGCGGCGCCGGCCTCGGCGGTGACCTGTGGCAGCACGCCGTCGCGCTGCCACAGGCCCAGGGCCGCGCCATCGCCGAGCAGGAACAGGGCGAAGCCGGGCGACTGCTCGACCGGCGGCGTGCCGAGGATGCCGCTGTAGAACGTGGCACTGGCCGCGACATCGCGCACGTACTGCAGCAGGGTGCTGGGCTTGAACATGGGGAACCTCCGTTGTTGGGAGCGCCCATGGTGGTGCGGGCCTGCTGACAGATCCTGTCAGCAGCGTTGACGGCGCTGGCCTGCGCTTCTGCCCTGGTAGAGTCGACTGTCAGTCGACTTCTCCTGCGTGAAAATCCCGCGCTTCGCGCGATAGTCGACTAGCTGTGATCTCTCTGTACGTTGTTCATCCGGGACATCTTTGGAAAATGGTGGTTACCACACCGTTCCAGCCCCCAAAGAGCCCGGATGAACAATCATAAAA